>JANOLC010000140.1:0-8262 GCA_031419575.1 Burkholderiales bacterium
CAACCTTATCAGTCAACTCGCTTTCTCTGCTTTCCTTATCCGACTCGCCGTGATCAGCGAAGCCTTTGATTATGACACGTCTTTTGCATCACTGTCGAAATTTTTGATTTTTGTTACTGAGTTTTTTAATTTCTCAACGACTCAAACCTTTCACTTCGACAGGCATGGCCGCTTGACGCCGCCTTGCCTACTTCGCTTAATTTGCCTTACTAGGTGCATCAGTAGCGAAGCCCTCGATTATGGCTTAATTATTTAAGCTTTGCGAGTTTTATTAGTGTTTACCCGATAAATTTCGCTCGCTTTAAGCGACGCCCCTTTTGGCGCATGGTGATCCACTTGGTATCGTTGATCACATTTCTCTGATAGAAAATGCCCCAAGTCCCCGTCCACCATGGATACTTAGCTACATAGTTCATAGCACTTGAAATCTCTAATCAAAGCTCTTCTAGCCCCTGCATTGCAGTTACCGCCCTCATCCACAAACCCCATGTCCCCTCAACTCGAAATCAACGGCCCCGTCGCTACCATCACTTTGTGTCGTCCCGAACAAGCCAATCGCCTTGAGGCGGAGGATCTGAATATCCTGGGCGACCATATCGCTGCGGTTAACAAGCTCAATGATGTGCTGGTGCTCAGCTTTCAATCTACTGGTCGGTTCTTTTGCAGCGGGTTCAATATCAACCAGATCGGCGTGGCCCGTACTTTGGCTTTTGACGAGCTGGTCAATGCAGTGGAAGACGCCCGCCCCGTCACCATTGCCGCCATTCAAGGGGGCATCTATGGCGGTGCGACTGACTTGGCACTGGCCTGTGATTTTCGTATTGGCGCGGCTGAGGCTGACATGTTCATGCCCGCCGCGCAATTGGGCCTCCACTTTTACCAGCGCGGTATGGAGCGTTACGTCTCGCGCCTGGGGCTGGATACTGCCAAACGCCTATTTCTTACCGCTGAGAAGATCAATGCGGCTGAGATGCGTGCCTGTGGGTTTTTGACCCAGCTTGTCTCTGCGCAAGACTTGATGCCCACGACCGATCAATTGGCAGTCCGGTTGACCTCCATGGCCCCTCTGGCGCTGCTGGGCATGAAAAAACACCTCAACCGCATTGCGCGCGGAGCGTTAGATGTCGCTGAATTTCAGGCAGATATGACCCGTGCAGCCCATTCAAACGACCTGGTCGAAGGCACTGCCGCTTGGGCCGCCCGACGCGCACCCCAATTCACCGGGCGCTAAATTCGACGATTGGTTCAGTCCGAAAACTGGGCGTGTCGTGACAGACCAGTACCGACCTTCGGCCCCGTTTTTCCTAGCATGATTCACAAGCCCACCTCCCGTTGGCCAAAATCCGAAAACTGCCATACTGCCAGCCGCTTTATCGTCATGCCCTGCCTCAGCCCCATAAGCGGGCACAGCGCTTAACGGTTCTCTTGTATTAGATGGAGTTCTCGCTATGTTGAAATTTACCTGCTGCGACGCACTGGCGCAGTTTTCTGCGGCCCAAGGCGCATCCGTGCTGCGCGGGATTACCCGGGGGTTCGAGAAAGAATGCCTGCGTGTGGACACTCAAGCCCATCTGGCCCAAACCCGTCACCCGCAAGCGCTGGGCTCCAAGCTCACCCACCCCTGGATCACCACCGACTATTCAGAGGCCTTGCTCGAATTCATTACCCCCCCATCGACCGACCCGCACTTCCCCTTGGCATTTTTGCGGGACATTCACCGCTACACCGCTCAGCAGCTTGATCGTCAAGGTGAAGTGATGTGGGCGGCCTCCATGCCAGGCCTGTTAGGCGAGGACAAAGACATCCCTCTGGCGGACTACGGCAGCTCCAACAAGGCCAAGTTCAAGCAGGTTTACCGCGAAGGCTTAGGGCTGCGCTATGGCCGCCAGATGCAAACCATCGCGGGCGTGCACTACAACTGGTCCTTGCCCGATGAGTTTTGGACCGCTTTATACGGGTGTTGCTCAGCCACGGGCAGCCGCCAAGACTTCATCAGTGACCGTTACTTTGGCCTGATACGCAACTTTTTGCGCTACAGCTGGTTGATCCCGTACCTGTTTGGTGCGTCGCCTGCGGTCAACACATCGTTTCTGCATGGCCGCAAGACTGACCTGCTGCCATTGGGCGACGACACCTTGTATGGCCCCTACGCCACCAGCCTGCGCATGAGCGACCTGGGCTACCAAAACCGGGTGCAGACCAATCTGCACATCAGCTTCAATTCGACAACGGAATACGCCCGCGGTCTGGACGAAGCCATCCACACCCCAGACCCGTTCTACCAAGCGCTGGGCGTGGTAGACAAGGGCCACTGGAAGCAGCTCAACGCCAATATCTTGCAAATTGAAAATGAGTTTTATGGCGGCATTCGCCCCAAACGCATTGGCAAACTGGGTGAGCGCCCCGCGTTGGCGCTGCAAAAGTACGGCGTTGAGTATGTGGAAATGCGCCTGTTTGACCTCAACCCATTGATTGATATTGGCATAGCGCCCGAGCAAAGCCCCTTTGCCGACCTGTTTTTGCTGATGTGCCTGCTGCGCGACAGCCCACCCATCACCAGCCGGGAACAAAGCGAAAACGATGAAAACAAGCGCCGCATCGTCAGCCGGGGCCGTCAGCCCGACCTGCAATTGCTGGTGCACAACACCGAGCAAGCATTTCGCCCGCTGGCGCACGAGCTGTTTGACGACATGCTGCCGTTTGCGGCTGTTTTGGACAACGCCTATGGCGGCACCACTTACGCTACCACGCTGGCCACTCTGCGCCAACGCATTGATGCGCCGGAGACCACCCCGTCGGCGATTGTGTTGGCTGGCGCGCACGCGCACGGTGGCTTGATTCCCTACACCTTGCACCTGTCTCAGCAGCACCAAGCCCAGTTGCTGGCCCAGCCGCTGAGCAGTGAACTCACCGCCAAGCTGGATGCCAGTGTGGTCACATCATTGCAAGAGCAAGCCGACCTGGAAGCGCAACCGCAAGGCAGCTTTGAGGACTTTGTGGCGGCCTACTACGCTTGATGCGTCACACCAAGCGTCAGGCCACGTAGCGATCCCGCAGCTCGCGTTTGAGCACCTTGCCAATCGCGCTGCGCGGCAATTCATCCAGCAGGTGCAAAGCCGACACGCGCTGGGTTTTGCCCACATGCTGGTTGACCCACGCCATCAGCGCCTCAACACTGGTTGTCTGACCCGGGCGCAGCACCACAAACGCCACCGGCGTTTCACCCCATTGTTCGGATGGCACGCCCACCACGGCGGCCTCCAGCACACCGGGGTGTTCGCGCAACACCGCTTCCAGGTCACTCGGGTAGACGTTGAAACCGCCCGAAATAATCATGTCCTTCTTGCGGTCAAACAGCGTCAGAAACCCGTCCGCGTCAAACCGCCCGATATCACCGGTGCGGATGAAACGCTTGCCCGTCGCATCAAACCACTCGGCCTCGCGCGTTTTGTCAGGCTGGCCGTGGTAGCCGGTCATCATGCCGGGCGAATGCCCCACCACCTCCCCGGCTTCACCCAGCGGCTGCACCTCGCCCTGGTCGTTGATCAGACGAATGTCATGGCCTTCGGCCGGTTTACCCACGGTGTGCAGCTTGGTCGGGTTCAGGTGCGCTTCCAGAATGCAGGTGCCGCCGCCTTCGGTCATGCCGTAAAACTCGATCAACCCGCCCGGCCAGCGCTTGAGCACATCGGCCTTGAGGGCCGCACCAAACGGGGCACTGGTCGAGAACTTGAACATGAAGCTGGACAAATCAAACGCATCAAAGTCAGGCCGTGCCATCAGCCGCTGGTATTGCACCGGCACCAACATGGTGTGGGTGGCCTTGTGGGTTTGCGCCAGTTGCAGATACCCAGCGGCATCAAATTTCGGCATAAGCACTGCCGTGCCGCCAAATGCCAGCGTGGGCAAGAAAACCACCAGCGTGGTGTTGGAATACAGCGGCGTGGACAACATCGTCACCGTGCCGGGCCCGTAGCCATAGGCGCCGCCGCGCCGTACATGAGTCCAGCGCATGCCGTGGGACTGGACAATGCCTTTGGGCTCGCCCGTGGTCCCGCTTGAGTAAATGATGTTGAATGCCCAGTGCGGCTCTACCGCCACGGGCACCGGTTGATCACCAGCGCCACTCAACCATTGACCCAGCGGCACACCCGCAGCAGACGATTCGTCCATTGCAACCCGCACCAAGGTTCGCGCGATCTGCCGGGCCTGGCTACCCACATCACTGACACCACCAGCATCCATCGGCTCCATTTGGGCACTACTGGCCGCATCCACAAACACCAGCTTGGCCTGTGCATCCACCATCATGCGGGCCAAGCCGTCGGCCGTGGAGCCCGGTGCCAGCGGTGCCACCACCACCCCAGCCCGCAGCGCCCCCAAAAACACAACGGCATACGCGATGGACATCGTCGCGCAGAGGGTAATCGCGTCGCCGGGCTTCAAGCCGTCGTGCTGCAGGGCGCTGGCCACGCGATTCATTTGCGTATCCAGCTCGCCGTAGGTCAGGGTGCGATGCCCTTCAATCAGGGCGGGGCGCTCAGGGGCTTCGGTCGCATGCAGGCGGACCAGATCGGCGAGCGTGCCGAATTCAATTTGCAACGGGTCAGGTGTGGGCATGATGAGATCAGCGTAATTGAGGGAACACGGCCAGCAGCGGCAACAACACACTGGCCCCCAGTTTGCGAGAACGCTCGCCGCTCCAGCCCGTGACCACATCCGGCAAATCTGCGTTGTCCTTGAACGGCATCTCGATGGTGAAGGCCAGGCAGGCAAACTGTTGCCCCACCCAGTTGGTGGCCAGGGTCAGGTTGGCGGTTTGCGGACGATTGCGCCCGTAACCCTGTGTGGTCTGGAAATCAGGGCATGTGGCTTGCCAGACCGACTTGAATGTCGTCTCAAGCGCCTCGATGCGTGGTGAATAACACGGAATACCTTCTGTGCCCACCACAAAGTTATACGGCAAGCCCTCGTCACCGTGGGCATCCAGGCTCAGGTCCACCCCGACTTCCAGCATCTTCTGGCGCACCCAGAACACCTCGGGCGATTTCTCCAGCGTGGGCTCGGCCCATTCGCGGTTCAAGTTGGCACCCACTGCGTTGGTACGCAAGTTGCCATGCACTGCGCCGTCCGGGTTCATGTGCGGCACCACGTAAAACACACATTGGCTCAGCAACACGCGGGCTACCGGGTCGTCGGCGTCCAGCAGGCGTTCCAGAAAACCCTCGACAAACCATTCGGCCATGGTTTCGCCGGGGTGCTGGCGGGCGATCAGCCATATCTTTTTGCGTTGCTCCGCAGGGATATCGCCCGCTGCTGAGGTGATCTTCAGCAGCGTCATGTCGCGGCCCTCCAGCGTCTGGCCCAGGTGCTGCGCCTCCACGAGGTCAGATGCGGCGGCAGACCCCAGCAGGTCCAGATGCCGCTCGTGTGAATAGGGCTCGAAGTAGGCGAAGTACATCACTTGGCTTTCGGGCGTGACGGCTACCGTCATCACCTGCCCGTCAAACTGCGTATCGATGCGAAACCAGTTCTGTCGGTCATCACTGACGTTGACCCGGTAACCCTCCCAGCCTTTGGGGTAAGCGGATTGACCCGCGTTGAGAAACCGCAAGCGCACCGGCACATCCTTCGCACCCTGCAATGAGAAATAAAACCACTGCGCAATATCAGCTGCGTTGTCGACCCGGATGTGGAGCTGGATGTCTTGCGGGTCGGCCAGGCTGATGACCTCGATGGCCCCGGCGTCGAATGCGGTTGAAATATGGAGTTGAGGCATGTGTTTTTAGTTTATTGGATTAAAAAGTGCCTGAAGTCCCCGTCGCCATTGAATAGTTAGCTATCCAAAATGTAGCGAATTAGAAGAACAAACTCAGGCCGGATGTGCCAGACTGGCCGCCACCAGAGGTTCGAAATGCGCCAACGCTGGGCCGGTGTAGCCCACAATCTTGGCTTCTTCGTCCCAGCGCCGCAGGCGGATGGCCTCGGCAAAAAACGGTTCGGCTTCAAAGGATTGCGCCTGCGCAGGCGACATCGGCCCGCCCTGCAAACGCAATGAGAGCTTGGAAGCCTCGGACAGCTTGTCAAAGTAACCGGGCTCCCCGGATGCCAGGTAGCGCTTGGCCGCCACATGCATGCGCACCGGCTCGGTCACGGCCAGGCCAAAGTACTGCGACAGCCAGAGCGAGCCGGTGGATTCGTGTTGCGTGTCGATGCCGCTGTCGGCCACATCGTCGGGCAGGTCATGCAGCAGGTGGCCGATGTCATGCAACAGCGCAGCGCTGACCAGCGCGTCAGACGCGCCATCGCGCTGCGCAAATGCGCCGCATTGCAGGGCGTGGTCAAGCTGGCTCACACCTTCGCCATAACCTTCATGGCCCCGGCGGGCAAAGGCAGCACGAATTTCATCCAGAACGGTCATTGGGTTTCCTTCAGAATTGGAATGGATTCAGGGGTGACTCGCGACCCGGCGCAGCACCCTACGCCGACTCTCCAACCCGTCACGGTCAATATAACAACCCTGCAAATGCCGCCGCCCCAGGTTGGGGTCAAAGGCGGTGCGCCCGTGCAGGGTACGGTCGTTTTGCATCACCACGCAATCGCCCACCTCCAGCCGGAAAATCAGCACCAGCTCGGGCCGTTTCAGGATGCGCCCGAATTGCAGGTAGGCAGCGTACCAGGGGCCGGTCAACTCCGGCTCCGCGTCCAGCCAGTCGGCCGAGCGGTTGTTGAAATGCACGGCGGTCACCGCGCCCTCGCCATTGGTGGAGATCAGGGTCTGGCGGGCAACCAGCTCGGTCTGGGCATCGACATAACGAAAGTTCATCGGCACCTGGGCCAGCAGCTCGAACGCTGCCGGGTCTTCCCGGCGCAACAGGTCGGCCGCGGCAAAACCATCGACCAGCAATGTGTCACCACCTGGCGCATCGGCCTCGATGCAATGCAGGAGCTGGATACCCGGCGACGGGTGGCGGTACGGGTTGTCGGAGTGCACGCCCAGGCTCACCGCGGTGTAGGCCATGTTGGTGGGGTTGGGCACGGATTTGACGTCAAAATAAACGCCGTAATTCGTCACCCGCACAAAGCCCAGGCGGTTGCCCACCTCCACCACTTGACCCGAGGTCACCGGCACATTTTTGAGCACGCCAAAGCCCAGCGCTGCATAACGCTCCAGCCATTCCAGTTCCGCCACAGGGTCCACCAGCATGGCCGCCCAGTCGCCCAGCGGCATGTCGCTGGCGATATCGCGTTGCCACAGTTGGGGTTGGGGTTGCCGGGCGGCGCGGGAAGCGTCTGACAAATCATGCGTCACCAGCCACTGGCGGGAGTAACTCGACAAATGCCCGTCAGACCAGGTCACGATGAGCATCTCGCCTGCCACTACCAGGGCCTCACGCACTTCCAGATCGGGGGGCAAGTCCACGATTTCATACAGCTTCTGGCCGTTGCCCGGGTGCCGGCACTTCGAGCAATGACAGTTGTCGCGCAGCCAGTAGCTGCTCAGCGGTGACGCATGCCCGTGCGCACGGGTCAGCACGATGCCACCCTCCACCACCACGGCATCTTTCAATGCGCTGTTCAAATCCTGCATAGAGAACTCCTCTGTGGCTTGCTCAATCCCGCCCGTGAACACTCGGATCACCCACCACGTCGGACTGGGAAATTTCATAGTCCTCGGTGTGCACCAGCACGCCATCCGGCTGGAGAAAGATAATGCCATAGGCGGCCGGTTCGTCCACCGACAGGGATGTGTCCATAGCCCCGAAGTTCATCGGCTGCTGGTGGCACGGGCTTTTGAAAACCGAGAACGAGATGCCGTGACTGGAGCCGCTGATTGTGCGGTGCACATGCCCGGCCACGATGTGCCGCACATTGCCATGGCGATTGAGCACGTCGTAAAACGCCTCGCCATTTCTCAAGGCAATCGCGTCCATGCCCGCAAACCCGGTGGCATGAGGTGGGTGGTGCATGAACACCAACACGGGCCGCACGGGCCGATTGGCGGCGGCCTCTTGCAACTGCTGGCCCAACCACGCCAGGCGTTGCTCGCACAGATAGCCGCTGTAGCTGGCGGGAAATTCATAAGGCGGTGCAAACAGGGTGTCGAGCAGGACCAGTCTTGCACCATCTACGTCAATGGCTTGCTGCACAAAGCCGGTCGCATCCACCGGGCAGTCGGGGAAGCAGTCCAGAAACCGCTCGCGGTGATCGTGGTTACCCACCAGCAGGCTGTAGGGGCAATGCAGCTCGCTCAACAGGTCT
>JANOLC010000141.1:0-9553 GCA_031419575.1 Burkholderiales bacterium
CCTTCGGTGCAGGCACGCATCGTCATCAGCATGCGCCGCACATCCGGGTGATGAATGATGGCGGCGCTGTGCGGCAGCGTGCCGTCAACCGGGCGACTCTGCACGCGGTCTTTCGCGAACTGTGCGGCCTTCTGGTAGGCCCGTTCGGCCACCGCAATACCCTGCACACCCACTGCAAAGCGCGCGGCATTCATCATGATGAACATGTACTCCAGGCCGCGGTTTTCCTGGCCGACGATGTAGCCGACGGCGCCGCCGTGGTCGCCATACTGGAGCATGGCGGTGGGGCTGGCCTTGATGCCCATCTTGTGTTCGATGCTCACGCAGTGCACATCGTTGCGGCGGCCCAACGAGCCATCCTTGTTCACCATGAATTTGGGCACCACAAACAGGCTGATGCCCTTCACGCCCTCGGGCGCGCCAACCACCCGCGCCAACACCAGATGGACGATGTTCTCAGCCATATCGTGTTCGCCATACGTGATGAAAATCTTGGTGCCAAAAATCTTGTAGGTACCGTCGGGCTGGGGTTCTGCGCGGCTGCGCACCATGGCCAAATCGCTACCGGCTTGCGGCTCGGTCAGGTTCATGGTGCCAGTCCATTTGCCACTAATCAAATTCTCCAAGTAGGTGGCCTTGAGTTCGTCGGAACCCGCCGTCAGCAAAGCTTCAATCGCACCATCGCTGAGCAAGGGGCACAGTGCAAAACTCATGTTGGCGCTGTTGACCATCTCGATGCAGGCCGCACCGATAGTTTTGGGCAGACCCTGGCCACCAAAGTCGGACGGGTGCTGCAAGCCCTGCCATCCGCCCTCGGCGAATTGTTTGAAGGCCTCTTTGAAGCCGGGTGTGGTGGTGACCACGCCATCTTTCCAGCTCGACGGGTTTTTGTCACCCTCCCAGTTCAACGGGCTGAGCACGCCTTCGTTGAATTTGGCGGCTTCTTCCAGAACGGCTTGAGCGGTCTCGAATCCGGCATCTTCAAAGCCGGGCAGCTGGGCAATTTGGTCGATTTGGGCGAGATGCTGAATGTTGAACAGCATGTCTTTCAGCGGGGCCTTGTAGCTCATGGTTGTCTCCAGTTAAAAAGCCGCTGCCTGGGAGGGACTCCAGGGCAGCTGCTTGTTTTATTCTTGCAAAAAGTGGCTGATCAGTGAGGTCTTAACCTAGGGCTTAAAGCGCAGCCACCAGCTCAGGCACGGCCACAAACAAATCAGCCTCCAGCCCGTAATCGGCCACGCTGAAGATCGGCGCTTCGGCATCCTTGTTGATGGCCACAATAACCTTGCTGTCCTTCATGCCTGCCAGATGCTGAATGGCGCCGCTGATGCCACAGGCCACATAAAGTTGGGGAGCCACAATCTTGCCGGTCTGTCCCACTTGCCAGTCGTTGGGGGCATAACCCGCATCCACTGCGGCTCGGGACGCGCCCATGGCGGCGCCCAGCTTGTCGGCCAGCGGGGTCATGACTTCCATGAATTTCTCGCTAGAGCCCAGGGCGCGGCCACCGGAGACGATGATTTTGGCGGCCGTCAGCTCGGGGCGGTCATTGCGGGCGATCTCTGAGCCCATGAAGGTGACGTTTGCGCTGGCATCCACGCCAGCAACCACGTCCACAGCAGCCGATCCACCGCTGGCAGCAGCAGGGTCAAACCCGGTGGTGCGCACGGTGAGCACCTTGGTGGTGTCCAGACTTTGCACGGTGGCAATGGCGTTGCCAGCGTAAATAGGGCGCTCAAAGGTGTCAGCAGATTCAATCTTGGTGACATCGGAAATTTGCCCTACATCCAGCTTGGCAGCCACGCGCGGTGCAATATTTTTGCCTGATGCCGTGGCGGGGAACAAAACGTGGCTGTAGCTTGACGCGACGGCAAGCACTTGAGCGGCCATGTTCTCGGCCAAACCATGGGCAAAGCCTTCACCTTCAACGTGAAGAACCTTGGTCACACCGACGATTTGGGCGGCCGCAGCCGCAGCCGCCCCGGCATTCAAGCCTGCGACCAAGACGTGCACGTCACCGCCGCATTGCATGGCAGCGGTCACGGTGTTCAGGGTGGCGCCTTTGATGGACGCGTTGTCGTGTTCAGCAATAACGAGAGAGGTCATGTCGTCGTTTCCTTAGATTACTTTAGCTTCGTTCTTGAGCTTGGCGACCAAAGTGGCCACATCAGGCACTTTGATACCGGCACTGCGCTTGGGTGGCTCGACCACTTTGAGGGTCTTGATGCGTGACGTGACATCCACACCCAAGTCTTCTGGCTTGAAGATGTCCATTTGCTTCTTCTTGGCCTTCATGATGTTGGGCAAGGTCACGTAGCGGGGCTCGTTCAAGCGCAAATCCGTGGTGATGATGGCGGGCAATGTAATGGCCAGGGTCTCGGAACCGCCATCCACTTCACGGGTGGCATGGCACTTCCCGTCCACCATCTCCAGCTTGCTGGCAAAGGTGGCCTGTGGCAAGCCGCACAGGGCGGCAAGCATTTGGCCGGTCTGGTTGCAATCATCATCAATGGCTTGCTTGCCGAGAATGACCAGGCCGGGCTGCTCTTTGTCGACCAGCGCTTTGAGCAGCTTGGCCACAGCCAGGGGCTGCAAGTCTGCGGTTGTCTCGACCAGGATGGCGCGATCCGCACCAATGGCCATGGCGGTGCGCAGAGTTTCCTGGCATTGGGTGACACCGCAAGACACGGCGATGATCTCTGTGACCACGCCTTTTTCCTTCAGTCGTACGGCTTCCTCCACCGCGATTTCGTCAAACGGATTCATGCTCATCTTGACATTGGCAATGTCTACACCCGTGCCATCCGACCTCACCCGGACTTTGACGTTGTAGTCCACCACTCGCTTTACCGCTACCAGGGCTTTCATTTGTGACTCCAGAGTTTCAAAAAAGGCATTCTCGCAGCGGGTGCTACTGCCACCACTTGCCAGACAATCGATTCTATTGCGCAGGGCTTCCGATGTTTGCCGCATCGGGAAAACACCCGTAACTTCAAAAAAGAACGACCGTGCTTTTTAATTATAGCCAACAAACAAAGCTTCCACTTTTTATTAACCAACCGAACGGTCGGTTAATTCGGGTAAATATGGACAGGATCGGCGCCCCGCGTGGTTTACAGTCCCAACTGACCGTTTAATACAGGAAACTCGTGATGAAAAAACCCCAACTGGCCATGGCCATTGTTGCCAGCACACTGGCCCTCACCAGCCAAGTCAGCGCTCAAACCGTGCTCACGGTGTCAAGCTGGTTGCCGCCTACCCACGCTCTGAGCATGGCGCAAAAAGACTGGTGCGATTTGCTGGAGAAGAACACGACGGGTAAGGTTAAGTGCAACATCCTGCCGCGCGGCGTAACGGCAGCACCTGGGACCTATGACGCGGTCAAAAACGGCCTGGCTGATTTGTCTTACACCGTGCACGGCTATACGCCGGGCCGGTTTTTGTACACGCAGATGGCGGAATTTCCATTTTTGGGTGATACCTCGGAGCCGATTTCCGTGGCCTTCAACCGCGTGGCCATGAAGAACCCACAATTTCAGGCAGAACACCAAGGCGTGAAAGTAATCTCTTTCTTCACCCACGGCCCCGGCATTGTGTTCAACACCAAAAAACCCATCACTAAGGTGGATGACTTGGCGGGCTTGAAGTTTCGGGTGGGCGGCGGCATGGTGAATGAGACCTCAAAGTCGCTGGGGATGAACGTCACACTCAAACCCGCGCCTGACTCTTATGAGTTGTTATCTGGTGGCGTGATGGACGGCACCTTGTTTCCCGCAGAATCCACTGAGTCCTTCAAGATTGACAAGATCATCAAGTACGCCACCACGTTTCCGGGTGGCTTGTACAACACCAGCTTTGTCTTCATGATGAACCCCGCCAAATACGACAAGTTGGCGGCCGATGAGAAAAAAGCCGTCGATGCCATCTCCGGCGAAGTGGCAGCCCGCATGTTTGGGCGCGGCTGGGACAAAGTGGACTTGCGCGCGCTGGCACTGATGCAAGCCAACGGCGTCGTGATCACCAAGGCCGATGCCAAATTTGTGGCGGATGTGAAATCCAAAACCTCCGGCCTGGAAGCCAAATGGATCAAAGACGCCGAAGCCAAAGGCCTGTCCAACGCCGCCAAAGTGCTGGCCGACTTCCGCACCGAGATTGCCAAGGCGGAAAAATAGTTGAAAAAGCTGCTTGAAGGTGTGTGCGGGCTGCTGTCCGCATTAGGCTTATTCGCCATCATGGCGCTGACATTTTTTGATGTCGGAGGCCGCAAACTCCTCGATAACTCCATTCCCGGCTCGTTGGAGTTGACCGAGCTGCTGATGGTTGTCGTTATTTTTGGTGCACTGCCCTTGGTGGCGCTGCGGGGTGAACACGTGCTGTTTGACTCGCTGGACAACTACCTCTCGCCCGCCATGCTCAAGCTGCAAAAGGCTGTGGTGCACTTGCTGGTCGCGGTGGCCCTCCTGGCTCTGGGCTGGTTGATGTGGAAAACCGGTGGCCAATTTGCCGCCAACGGGGACACCACCGCCCAGCTCAAGCTACCCAAGGCACCGTTTATTTATGGCATGGCCATGCTGTGCAGCATTGCCGGTGCGGTGCACTTGGTACTGATGGCCTACCCGCCCGCTGAACTGGCCGATGGCGAAGGAACTGCACTGTGAAGGACATAGTTTGTGATTGAAGCCCTGCTCGGCTTCGCCGTGATTTTTGCGTTGGCGTTGCTGCGCATCCCCTTGGCCTTCTCGATGGCGGGGGTAGGCATCGTCGGCATTGGGATCACCCGGGGCTGGGACCCTGCCTTGGCCAGCACCGCGCAAGTGGTGTACGAGACGGGTTTTGCCTACACGCTGTCGGTGATTCCGCTGTTCATTTTGATGGGCAACTTTGTGGCCCGTGCGGGTCTGGCGACGGAGTTGTTTCAAGCCGCCAACGCCTTCATAGGCCACATGCGCGGTGGCCTGGCACACGCGACCGTGGTGGCCTGTGCGGGCTTTGGAGCCATATGCGGCTCATCCATCGCCACGGCAGCCACCATGGGCAAGGTGGCTTATCCGTCCATGAAACGCCTGGGCTACAGCGATGACTTGTCCATGGGGGTGATCGCTGCGGGTGGCACGCTGGGCATCATGATTCCACCGTCCACCATCATGGTGATTTACGGCATCATCACTGAGACCAACATCGGCAAGCTGTTTGCAGCCGGTGTGGTTCCCGGCCTTTTGTCTGCGGCTTTGATGATGCTGGCGATCAGCTGGATGACGTGGCGCAATGCGGCGCTCGCGCCCTCGGGTGAGCGCAGCACCTGGGCACAACGCTGGGCGGCATTACGCGGTATCTGGGGTGTGATGGTACTGGTCTTTGTGGTGCTGGGTGGTATCTACGGCGGTATCTTCACCGCGACTGAGGGTGCGGGTTTTGGCGCAGCGGGGGCGTTTATATTTGCGCTGCTGCGTGGCCGTCTGACGTGGGCGATTTTGTACGAGGTGTTGGTGGAATCGGCTCGTACCACGGCCATGTTGTTCACCCTGCTGATTGCCGCCACCTTGTTCGCCAATTTTGTGAACTTCACGTCCATGCCCAGCGACCTGAAAAACCTGATCACCCAAAGCGGTCTATCGTCCACCATGATCATCGTGGCGATGATGCTGATTTACGTTGTGCTGGGCACGGTGATGGAAGAGCTGACCATGGTGTTGCTGACCATTCCCCTGTTTTTCCCAATCGTGACCGCGCTGGGGTTTGACCCGGTGTGGTTTGGCGTGCTGATTGTGATGGTGGTGCAGATTGGGCTGATCTCACCACCGGTAGGCATGAACATGTTTGTACTCAATGCCCTGCTGCCCGGCGTGGGCCTAGGTGCCATCTACCGGGGCTGCTGGCCTTTTGTGCTGGTGCTGGTGCTCATGCTGGCGCTGTTGATTGCGTTTCCGGGGCTCAGCCTTTGGTTGCCGTCACTGATGGTGTGAACCACTCGCTGCGGATAGGGAATACTGATGTTGTTGGTCCGCAGCGACCTCAAAATTTCCAGATTGATCAGGGAGCGCACGTTGCTTTGGCCATTCTCATAATCGGCCAGCCAATAACTCACGGTGAATTCCAAACCGTCCGCGCCAAAGGCCGTCAAAGCAACAGCAGGCGGTGGGTCACGCAGCACTCGGTCTTGCTTGGAGGTGGCGGCCTCCAGCAAACTCATCACCAAATCCACGTCACTCTCATAATCCACGGACACCACGGTGGACTGCGAAACGCGGGGGTCTGCCAGCGACATGTTTTCAATCCGGCTGCTCACCAACAGGTCATTGGGCACAATGGATTCCCGACCGTTGGCCGCCCGAATCACGGTGTACCGGGCATTGATATTGGTTACCTGGCCTTCAAAGTTGTCGACCTTGACGTTGTCGCCAATGCGAACACTCTGCTCAGCCAAAATCACAAAACCACTGACATAGTTGGCCGCCAGCTTTTGCAGGCCCAAGCCAACCCCCACACCCACGGCGCCGCCCAACACAGACAAGGCAGTCAGGTCAATACCCACAGACGACAAAGCGATCAACAGCCCCAAAAACATCAACAAAGCGCGCGCAGCGTTGCTGATGGCTTTTCTGACCGACAACTGCCCGCCAGTGGCAGACCGCAGCAAGCGCTCTTCCAGCGCTGACGACATCCACAGAGTCACGATCAGTACCAGCCCCGCCGTCACGCCGCCTTCAATCAGGTTGCGGACCGACAGCTTGGCCCCGCCCACCTTCCAGGTGATCTGCTCCATTTCCTCCAGCAACACGGGCAGCAAACCGCTGACCCACAGCACCACCGCCATCCAGGCCACCCACGACAGAGACCGCTCCAGCATTCGTACAAGCCGTGACTTTTTGAAAGCGACCTGCAACACTTTCACCCCCATGCGAATGGCCGCAAGCGACACCAGTACGGGAATCACAATCTCAAACAGCGCCAGAGGCACCCATTGGCTGACAAGCGTGCGAGCCACGAAGGCCAGGCCCAGCAGCATCAGGGGAAACAAGACTCCATCAATGATTTTTTTTCCGAACAGGATGGAGGTTCCACCCGTCCAGCTCACAGCACGGCGAACCAGCCAGACCAGCGACCAGGCCAGTATCACGCAAGCGGCAATGGCCGCCAGCTCCGTCAGCGCGGTGGGCTGAATCAGCGCCTTCAGCCACGTTTGAAGATCGTCGATGGGGGGTGGGGTGCGCGCGCCTTTGGTCATTGACCAATGATAGCCACCCCCGCGCGCGGCTTCTAAGCCAGTGCCTATATGTCGGCCAGCACGCGAATGTGCGCCTCGACACTGCGCGCCAGGGCGCTGAGCGCGTAGCCGCCTTCCAGGCATGACACGATGCGCTTGCTGGAATGGCGGCGCGCCACGTCCTTGATGCGATCGGTGATCCACGCGTAATCCTGCTCCACCAGGCCCATTTGGCCCAAGTCATCTTCGCGGTGGGCATCAAACCCGGCGCTGATAAAAATCATCTCCGGGCGGTGGGCTTCAAGCCGTGGCATCCAGTACAGGTCAATCAACTCGCGCACAGCCATGCCCTTGGTGTACGCAGGTACCGGCACGTTGACCAAGTTGCTGGCGGTGGAGTCGGCCCCGTCAAACGGATACAAGGGATGCTGAAAAAAGCTGACCATCAAAATGCGCTCATCACCCGCCACAATGTCTTCGGTGCCATTGCCGTGGTGCACGTCAAAATCAACAATGGCAACGCGCTTCAAACCATGGCGCTCCAACGCATATTTGGCAGCTACCGCCACGTTGTTGAAAAAACAGAAGCCCATGGCTTTGTCCCGACAGGCGTGATGGCCCGGGGGGCGCGTAGCGCAAAAGGCGTTTTCAAGCTCGCCCGCCATCACCGCATCGGTGGCCGCAAGAGCAGCCCCGGCTGAGCGCAAAGATGCTTCCCAAGTGCTACTGTTCATGCAGGTATCAGGGTCAATCTGCACATGCTCCGGGCCCCCGGCCAGAAGCTCCTCCTTGAGGCCATCACTGAGGCCCCGCAACGAGGCGACGTGCATTCGGCCGTGTGCCAGCTCCAGGTCAGCCAAGGGAGCCAGAGGGGCCTCGCGGCGATCCAGCGCATCACCCACGCCAGAGATCAGCAGCCGGTCTTCAATGGCATCCAGACGATCGGGGCATTCAGGGTGGCCGCGGCCCATGTCATGTTTTCTACAGTCGCTGTGGGTAAAGTATCCGGTCTTATTCACAATGCACTCTGACGGCTTTCTAATTTAGGCTATCTTCAGTTCTTATTGGCCATGGTTTTTGCATGAATACACAACAGAAGCTCAAGTCTCTTACAAATCAGCTTAACACGGTGATAGTGGGGAAATCCTTACAAATCCAGGATTGCGTGGCGTGCTTGTTGGCAGGTGGCCACCTCTTGATTGAGGACGTTCCGGGTGTGGGCAAAACCACACTGGCGCATGCGCTGGCCAAGACCTTTGGCCTGCAGTTTTCGCGCGTGCAGTTCACGTCTGACTTGATGCCGTCTGACCTGTCGGGTGTATCGATTTACGAGCGGGCCAAAGAAGCCTTTGTCTTTCACCCCGGCCCCATCTTTGCCCAGGTGCTACTGGCTGACGAGATCAATCGCGCCAGCCCCAAAACCCAGAGCGCATTGCTGGAGGCGATGGAGGAAAAACAGGTCACAGTAGAAGGCGAGACGCGCGCCCTGCCCTCGCCCTTCTTTGTCATTGCCACGCAAAATCCACACGACCAGTTGGGCACCTATGCCCTGCCCGAGTCACAGTTGGATCGCTTCTTGATGCGCATCTCACTCGGCTACCCTGACCGTGCAGCAGAACGTGAGCTGTTGGCCGGACATGATCGTCGTGATCTGATCGATGCCCTGCAAAGCCTGCTGCTGCCCGGTGACCTCAGTCACTTGCAGCAGGAGGTGCTGGCCGTGCACGCCGCACCCGAGTTGCTGAACTACGTGCAAGACTTGATTGCCGCCAGCCGCAACGGCCAGTGGTTTTTGCAGGGCTTGAGCCCCCGTGCCGGCATTGCCGTGGTCCGCGCTGCCAAGGCCCAAGCGCTGCTGAGCGGGCGCGATTACGTGGCCCCCGACGACGTGCAGGCCCTGCTGCCCCAAACTATCGCGCACCGGTTGATCCCCGTGGGCGACTCGGGCCGTGGCGCGGTCGAACAGGTGCGCGCCATGCTGGATGCGGTGCCCTTGCCGTGAATATAAACCCCGGTCGGGTTGAGCCTGTCGAAGCCTCGCGTCGCAAAAATCCTTCGACGGGCTCAGGGCGAACGGGGTTTTCATGGCGTCCATTTGCACCCGTCAGGGCACGCTTTCAGCGTTGGTTTGAAGGGCGCCTGCCGCTGTCCGACACCGTCACGCTCACCCAGCGCAGCGTCTACATCCTGCCCACCCGGCCCGGCTTCACGCTGGCGGCCACGTTGCTGGTGTTGCTGGTGGCGTCCATCAACTACCAACTCAATTTAGGGTATCTGTTGACCTTTTTGCTGGCAGGCAGCGCGGTGGTGGGCATGCACGTCTGCCACGGCACGCTGCGGGGTATTACT
>JANOLC010000142.1:0-11688 GCA_031419575.1 Burkholderiales bacterium
CTCAAAGCATTTCCTTTTTTGAAAAGACGATTTTTAAACTAGGAGTAACTCTATGAATTCACCCGTCATGCAAGGCTTGGCCATCAACGCCCCCAGCTTTGTAAAAAACGCAAACCTGATTGCGTGGGTGGCCGACATGGCTGCCCTGACCCAGCCCGATGCCATTTACTGGTGCGATGGCTCCGACGAAGAATATGCGCGGCTGTGTCAGCAACTGGTGGATGCGGGAACGTTCAAAAAATTGAACCCCCTCAAGCGCCCCAACAGTTTTTTGGCCTGTTCTGACCCTAGCGACGTGGCGCGCGTTGAAGACCGCACTTATATTTGCTCCGCGAACAAGGAGTCCGCTGGCCCCACCAACAACTGGATGGCCCCAGCCGAGATGCGCACCACGCTTCAACCGCTATTGTCCGGCTGTATGAAGTGCCTCACGATGTACGTGGTGCCCTTTTCCATGGGGCCGCTCGGCAGCCCGATTGCGCACATTGGCGTTGAGTTGTCGGACAGCCCCTACGTGGCGGTGAACATGAAAATCATGACCCGCATGGGTAAGGCGGTGTACGACGTGCTGGGCGTCAGTGGCGAGTTTGTGCCTTGCGTGCATACGGTAGGCGCACCTTTGGCCGCGGGTCAAGCGGATGTGAAATGGCCGTGCAACAAGACCAAGTACATCGTGCATTTCCCAGAAACCCGTGAGATCTGGAGCTATGGCTCAGGTTACGGTGGCAACGCCTTGCTGGGCAAGAAGTGTTTTGCGTTGCGCATTGCCTCCAACATGGGCAAAGCTGCGGCTGAAGGCCCCTCCGGTAGCCCAGGCTGGCTCGCCGAACACATGCTGGTTTTAGGCGTCACCAACCCCCAGGGCAAAAAGTACCACGTGGCAGCGGCCTTCCCCAGCGCCTGTGGCAAAACCAATTTTTCGATGCTGGTGCCGCCCGCCGGTTTTGACGGCTGGAAAGTCACCACCATCGGCGACGACATTGCCTGGATCAAGCCGGGCGCCGACGGCAGGCTGTACGCCATCAACCCCGAAGCAGGCTACTTTGGCGTGGCACCCGGCACCAACTTCCACACCAACCCCAACTGCATGGCGAGCCTGGACAAGAATGTGATATTCACCAACGTCGCATTGACCGACGATGGCGATGTGTGGTGGGAAGGCATGGAGCAAGACAGCGCAGGCAAAACACTCCCGGACCACTTGATTGACTGGCAAGGCAATGACTGGACACCGGAAATCGCCAAAGACAAGGGTGTGAACGGCAAACTGGCGGCCGCCGCGCACCCCAACTCCCGCTTCACCGTGGCCGCCATCAACAACCCGGCGCTCGACAACGCGTGGGATGACCCCCAAGGTGTAGCGATTGACGCCTTCATTTTTGGCGGTCGCCGCTCCACCACCGTGCCGCTGGTCACCGAGGCACGTAACTGGACCGAGGGTGTCTACATGGCCGCCACCATGGGCTCAGAGACAACCGCTGCGGCCACCGGCCAGGCAGGCGTGGTGCGCCGCGACCCGTTTGCCATGTTGCCGTTCACCGGCTACAACATGAGCGACTACTTCCAGCACTGGCTCAACATGGGCGACAAGCTGGCCCAATCCGGCGCGAAATTGCCCGGCATCTTCTGCGTTAACTGGTTTCGCAAGGGTGATGATGGCAAGTTCGTCTGGCCCGGTTACGGCGAAAACATGCGCGTGCTGAAGTGGATGATCGACCGCCTGGAAGGCAAAGCCACCGGTGCCGAGAACCTGTTTGGCGTCAGCCCTACCTATTCAGAGCTGACCTGGACGGGGCTTGACTTCTCGCAGGCCCAGTTCAACACTGTGACCAACATTGACACCGCCGCCTGGCAAGCCGAACTGAAACTGCACACCGAGCTGTTCAGCCAGTTGGCTTACCACCTGCCCAAAGCGCTGGAAGAAACCCGATTGAAGCTGGAAGCCCGACTGGCGGCTTGATCTCATCAGGCTTCACCTGCAAAAAAGCCACCTCAGGGGTGGCTTTTTCTTTTATGGCATCTGAATCGCTTCAGGCCGTGCTTTGTTCAAATTATGCGTTTGTGCTGCTCAACTTCAAAGCGGTCATACGGGCAGGTGCTGATTGGGCAGCAGCGGGAGCGGCCTCTTCGCTGCGCAAAATAGCGGCTTGTAGCTCAGCCATGATGCGTGGGTCGCTCTGGGCGCTTTCCCAATAGCGGGCTTCGCTCTGGGCCAGCGTCATGCGGTGCGACCAGGCTTTGGCTTGTGCAGACAAGCTCACCGCAGCGCGCTTGGCGGTGGGTGCCAGCAAGGCGATGGCCACAAAGGCCACAGACCATAGCGCCACCCAAGCGGCCAACAGATGGCCATCGGCCCAAGTGTCGATCAGCTGGTCAGCGACCACGACCAAGGCAGCTACCAAGGCTGCGAGCAGCATGGTGGCGAGGCTTTTGGTGGTGTCAAAATTCTTGCGGAAGTCACCTACAGCGGCAACCAGCGATTCAGCGCGGGCGACACCGGGGTGTTCAGTGGCGAAGTTGGTATGTACAAAACTGGTCATGATGATTTCCTTTGGTCAAATTGCGCCTCATCTCTACAAACACATAATTCGAGACGCGAACGAATCATAGGGTTAATACTTATGTCACTCCACTTTATATTGATGATTTAAACTATTCACAAACGTGATGAATTAACTGCCATCAAATTCTCTGCAATGCCTTCCCTGAACTTTCGCACCTTCGATTTGAACCTGCTGCGCGTGTTTGACGAGGTCATGAATGAGCGCAGCCTGACCAAGGCCGCCCGCAACCTGTCGCTCACCCAACCTGCGGTCAGCAACGCCATGCGCCGCCTGCGTGACACCTTGGGCGACGACTTGCTCAAGCGCAGCGGCCAGGGGCTGGAGCCTACTCCCCACGCGCTCACCCTCTGGCCCGCCGTGCGCGATGCCTTGCGCTCCCTGCGCGAATCTCTGGCGCCCAGCGACTTCATCCCCGCCCAAGCCACCACCACCTTTGTGCTGGCCATGGCCGACGCCACCGCCGCCGAGCTGATGCCCGGCTTGATTGAAGTGATGGACCGCGATGCTCCCGGCGTGTCCGTGCGGGTGGTGCCGCTCACCACGCGCGACCCCCGGCGCTTGCTGGAAGACAGCAGCGCCGACCTGGCGTTGGGCTTTTTCCCGGCCGTGCTGGCTGACCTGACGGCCCGCGCCCAAGTAGGCAAAGGCGTGCCGTTTTCGCACCAACGCCTGTACGACGGCAATTACGTGTGCGTGATGCGCCGCGACCATCCTCTGGCCAGTGGACCATTCACGCTAAACCGCTTCTGCGCCGCCCGCCATATGCTGGTGAGCTTTTCAGGTCGGCCGTATGGTTTTGTGGATGAGGCCCTGGCCTCGCTGGGTCGCGAGCGACGCGTAGTGGTCACCGTCAATCAATTTTTCACGGCCGGGCGGGTCGTGGCCAACTCCAATTTACTCACCGTGTTACCGCGCCATTTTGTCAACGTGACCGGTTTTGCCAATGACCTGGTGTTGCGCGACCTGCCCTTTGCCGTGCCCGCCGTGCATGTGGATTCGCTGTGGCACCACCGGCTGGAGCGCGATGGCGCGCATGAATGGCTCAGGGGCGTGATTTTGGGGTTGGCCACCCAAGCATTCTCACAGTGAATTTATGACCATCCCACGACCCTCGCCTCTTCCACTGCACCCACTTCATATTCAACTGCTATCCGACCTGCACCTGGAGGCACACCCACACTTTGTGCCCACGCCCGCTCCTGGGGCCGACCTGTTGGTGCTGGCGGGCGACATTGGCTCGTACCAGCCCGGTTCGCTGCTCAAGGACGATGATTTCGGCTTGGCCCGCTTCTCGCCATTGAACGGCTGGCCCACCCCAGTGCTTTATGTGCCCGGCAACCACGAGTACGACACGCTGGACTTTGACGTCACCCACTCGCGCCTGCAAGAAACCTGCAAGCGGCTAGGCATACATTGGCTGGAGCGTGAAGTCATCACTTGGCGTGATCTGCTCAGCGCCGGACCGGACCGGGCCCCATCTGTCGCGACCTCTATTGCTGCCGTCCGGTTCATTGGCACCACGCTATGGACGGATTTCGACGCCCTGGGGCCCACCGATGCCAAGCTGGCCAACGCTCTGACCCTCCAACTCAAAACACGGGACAAGGCCTTTCGCGCGGCCAACTATTACCTGAAGAAAGCGCTGGCCACTCGCCACGGCGAACCGTTGCTGGCCCCCCAAGTGCGCGAGCAGGCACTGGTCTGCCAAACCTGGTTGCGTGCGGCGTTGGCCGAGCCGTTTGATGGCGCCACCGTCGTCATCACCCACTTTGCCCCCAGTTTGCGCAGTGCCGACCCTCGCTACGGGCTGACCCCCGGCACTGCCGGGTTTTGTAACGCACTGGATGACTTGTTGCCTCTGGCCAGTGTCTGGCTGCATGGCCACCTGCATGCCCCCAGCGACTACCACGCACAGGGCTGCCGCGTGGTGGCCAACCCACTGGGTTACGCGCGCAAGAAGGAGCAAATTGGGTTTCAACCGGAGCTGCTGATCACGGTGGGGTGACGCACCCGCGGCGCCACCTTGACATACGTCAACACTGCCGAGTACTGCCCCGTTAAACTGAACGTTCAGGTCGGCCCCACGCCGGCTTGTTGCCCGTTTTTGAACCTATTTCAGGAGACCGCCATGAAAATTCTTCTCGCCGTTGACGGCAGCCCCTACACCAAGAAAATGCTGGCTTACCTGACCACACATGACGAGTTGTTTTCAGCCGCCCATGAGTACGTCGTGCTCACCGTTCGCCCGCCTTTGCCGGCGCGTGCCAGCACGGTGGTGGGCAAGAGCGTGGTGGACGAGTACCACACCGAAGAGGCCGAAAAAGTGCTGGCGCCGGTGGGCAAGTTTTTGCTGCGCCACAAGATTGATGCCAAAAGCAGCTGGAAGACCGGACCCGTGGGCGAGACCATTGCCAAGTTTGCAGACAGTGGCAAGTTTGACCTGGTGATCATGGGTTCGCATGGCCATGGGACACTGCTGAAAATGGTGATGGGCTCCGTCGCCACGCAAGTGCTGGCGCATTGTGGTGTGCCCGTGTTGCTGGTGCGCTGAGTGCACCAACAAAAATACTACAAATTCAATAGCAAACTATTGTTAATTAACGGGGACTAGCGGGCATTTAGACCCTCAAAACACGTGGACAGCACCAACTCCACGATTTGCGCATCGTCATGCTGGCCGCCCATTTTCAGGAACTCCAATACCGGATCGCAGGCGCGCGCAAACAGGGTGTACAGCACGGCGATCGCGGGCAACTTGGGGTTGAGCGTGCCGGCCGCTTGAGCGGCCTCAATCCACGCGCCCAAGGTATCGCTTAACTCTATGAGGCCGTCCATGTAGTCTTTGTTGGCCATCAAGGTCGCGCGCAAGCTGGAGTTTTGGCTGGGCAGGGATGGCATTTGCCCGGCCAACTGCACCTTCATCGTCCAGCGGACCACGGCACGGATGTTGTCTAGCGGAGCGGCTTCATCCGACAGGGTTTTCAGATAGGTTTGAGCACGCTGCATGACCCGCACCATGGCGGCGGCAGCCAGGTCTTCCTTACTGGGGAAGTGCTTGTACAGGCTGGCTTTGGCAATGCCCACGTTGGCGGCGACCTCGTCCACCGTCATGGCCTCAAAGCCTTTTTCCGACAGCAGACGGTTCACAACTTCGATGATGGCGTCTTCACGCGCTTTGAGCATTTGCTGCTTGAACGAGACTTTGACGACAGTGCTTGGTTTCATGGTCATAGTTTAGCCAATTGACTCAAAATAAAGGCGAGTCACCTGTTTTATTACTACCAAGTTCAAACCTTTGCATCAAAAGATGCGGTCAGCGCACTGGCTGCCGCGGCTGTGATGGCCTGGGTCAATGAGTCCAACACCACCGAATCCAGGTTCCAGCAATGCCAGTACAACGCCATGGACCTTGAACACTGCGGGGCCAAGTTCACCAGCTGCCCCTGCGCCAGCAGCTCGTGCACCAGCAGCTCGGGCACCACGCTGGCCCCCCAGCCGGCCAAAACGGCACGCACCTGCCCTTGCGAACTGGGCACAAAGCGCTGGCTCAAACTCACCCGTTTCAGGCCACAGGCTTGGGCTACAAACTCGGTCTGCAGGTCGTCCTTGCGGTTGAAGGCAATGAACGGGAATTCTCTGAAATTATGCGGGTCTAACCCCTTGCTGCAATGGGTTGCAGCAAAGTTAGCGCTGGCTACGCACACGTAGTTCATCGCACCCAGCGGTAGCACTTTGCAGCCGCGCAAGGCTTGTTTGAGAGTGGTGACGCAGCCCAGCACCTGGCCTTCGCGCAACCAGTCGTGGGTAAAGTCCTGGTCGTCGGCAATGATCTCCAGCGGCAAGCCCTGGCACACCAAGTCGTCCAGCGCAGGCAGGGCCCAAGTGGCAATGCTGTCGGCGTTGATGGCGATAGAGATGCGGTCTTCGTCGCGGGCGCTACCGCCAGTGCCAGGGGCCAAGTCGCGCAAGTCATGGTCCAGATCAGCGCGCAGCAGGCGCATTTGCATGGCATGTTTGAGCAGCAAGCGCCCCGCCGATGTGGCCTTGAGCGGGCGGCTGCGCACAATCAGTACGGTGCCGGCCTGTGCCTCAAGCGAGCGCAAGCGCTGCGACACGGCGGACTGGGTGATGGACAGGCGTTCGGCGGCGCGCTCAAACCCGCCTTCTTCAATGATGGCGGCCAGGCACTCCAGCGCCGCGGGGTCAAATATAGGCATGGGTGAAGTCAGTTTTTGGGTGGCTGCGATTCTGCCTTTGAAACATAAGCGTTGCTAATGTTTTTGTAATCTATTTCATTTTTCTTTTAATTGACGACCACTTCATCCACACTGCGAAGCTTCACGATTTAAAAGACAGGTTGCGCCATGAAAGTTGTTGTTCTAGGGGCCGGCATCATCGGCATCAGCACGGCCTGGCACTTGCTGGAGCGCGGCCACGAGGTCACGGTGGTGGACCGCCAACCCGACGCAGCCATGGAAACCAGTTTTGCCAACGCAGCCCAAATATCGGTGAGCTACTGTGAGCCCTGGGCCAACCGCGAGGCACCACTAAAGGCGCTGAAATGGATGTTCAGCAATGAGGCGCCGCTGCTGTTTCGCCCACAAATGGATTGGCAGCAGTGGCGCTGGGGCTTGCAATTTTTGGCCCAGTGCAACGACGCGGCGTTTGAGCGCAACGTGCAGCAAATTGTGGCGCTGGGCGCCTACAGCCACGATGCATTGAAAAACGTCGTACGCGCCACCGGCATTGAATACCAGCGGCTGGAGCGTGGCATTGCCCACTTTTTTACCGACCAAAAATCGTTTGACACGGCAGGGAATTCGGCCGCCCTGATGCGCAAATACGGCGTGGCGCGCCAACTGGTCAGCCGCGAGGAGTTGCTGAAGATTGAGCCTGCTTTTCGCCCATTCAGCGACCGGATTGTGGGCGGCACCTACACCGCCAGCGATGAGAGTGGCGATGCGCGCGTGTTCACCCAAGAGCTGGCCAAACGCTGCCTGGCGCGAGGCGCTGAATTCCTCTACAGCCACGACATCGTGCGCTTGGACATGGCGGGGGGCGCTATTGAATCCATAGCTATCAATGACCATTCCACGGGGACTAACGGCACTATTCATTCAACAAATCTTAAAAACATGAAGGCGGACGCCTTTGTGGTGGCCTGCGGCTCGTACACCGCGCCACTGTTACGCACTGTGGGCGTGGACTTGCCGATTTACCCCGGCAAAGGCTACAGCGCCACTTTCAAAATCAAACGCCCCGAGCTGGCTCCGCTGGTATCCACCATCGACGATGAAAAGAAAATCGCCATGAGTCGCCTGGGTGATCAACTGCGCGTGGCCGGCACCATTGAAGTGGGTGACTACAACCTGTCGCTGAACACTCCGCTGGCCCGCGCGCGCTGCCAGATGCTGGCCAACCGCATCGAAGCCGTGCTGCCCGGCGTGTGCGACACGCGCACCGAGGCGCAAGGTGGCCAGCCCAATTTCTGGACCGGCCTGCGCCCGGCCACGCCGACCAACATCCCGTTTATCGGCAAAACCAAAGTGCGCAAGCTGTGGGTGAATGCCGGGCACGGCACGCTGGGCTGGACGCATGGAGCGGGCTCTGGCAAGGCGCTAGCCGAGCTGATTAGCGGCCAGCGGCCCGCCATGGCATTTGGGTTTTATGGCGACGAAAAGAGTGCGCAACACGCGGGGCTAGCCACGGCAGCGATGGCCTGATTTGGACAAAGCAGGGCTCAGTGCAGATTGAAGGCCTGCGGTATGCTGGTGCGCTTAAGCTGCCTGTCCACGACCTGACCACTGAGATGACCCTGATGAACACAACGACCGCCCTCACTATTGACATAGTCTCCGATGTGGTGTGCCCCTGGTGCTATATCGGCAAACGCAAACTGGAAGCGGCGCTGGCCTTGCCCGAAGCGGCTGGTTTGCCACCGGTTCACATCCGCTGGCACCCGTTTCAACTCAACCCGGATTTACCCATTGAAGGCATACCGCGCCAGCAATACATCGAGACCAAATTTGGCGGGCCTCAACGCGCCGAGGAAATTTATGCACGCGTCAGCGCCGCCGCAGCAGCGGTGGGGCTTGATTTGAATTTTGACGGCATCACGCAACAGGCCAACACGCTGTCAGCCCACGCGCTGATTGCCTTTGCGCAGCAAAGTCAGGGCAACGGTGCCGACAACCGTATTGGAAATCGGGTCAAAGAGAGTCTGCTGAAGGCCTGCTTCATCGAGGGCCGCTTCATAGGCAACCTGGATGTGCTGGTGGCCATCGCGGTTGAGACCGGCCTGGATGGCGACGCCGCACGCGCTTATCTGAGCGACCCAGCGCATCTGGCCGAGGTGTCGCAAGCCGACGCCCAAGCCCGCCAAATGGGCGTGACTGGCGTACCCTTTTTCATCTTCAACCAAAAGGTGGCAGTGTCCGGTGCGCAGGAGCCAAAAGCGCTGTTGGCGGCGATGCAGCAGGCGGTGCAAGCTTGACTCCCCGGAAATTGCTGTCACCTTCGCACAAGGGCAGGAATGCGTTTTCAGGTAAATTGCAGGCCTGCCACTTTCACTTGTCACCGCCTGTACTGAGTCCCTTTTGAGTATTAAAGCCAAGCCTCCCAGCTTCTCCCGCCCTGAGTTCCGTGCTGCCCTGGGCATGTTTGCCACGGGTGTAACCATCATTACGGCACGTGCCGACAACGGGGAGCTGTTCGGCCTGACGGCAAACTCTTTCAACTCTGTGTCATTGGAGCCTCCGCTGGTGTTATGGAGCCTGTCACGCAGTGCTGCGTCCATGCAGGCATTCAGCACTGGGTCACATTACGCCATCAATATTTTGGGTGCTGATCAGCAAGCGCTGGCCAAGCGATTTGCCAGCAAAGACGTGGATCGGTTTGCCGATGTCGCGTTTGTCGAAGGAGCCGGTCGAGCGCCCCTGTTGGCTGGCGCGGCAGCCACGTTTGAATGCTTCAACCGCAGCCGCTACGAAGAGGGCGACCTTGTCATTTTTGTGGGCGAGGTAGAACGGTGTTCGCATCGCGTGGGCGCGTCACCTCTGCTGTTTCATGGTGGCAAGTTTTACGCCGAGCACCCGCTTTGAATCACATGTTTGAACCCCATGATTGAGCGCAAAACCGGTCTGGATGGCACCGCCATTGGCCTCCTGGTGGCTTGCTGCCTGTTTTGGGGCTTTCAGCAGGTGCTGGTCAAAGCCACGCTGGCCGAAGTGCCGCCCGTTTACCAAGCCAGCATTCGTTTTGCTGCGGCCAGCGCGCTGATTTGGCTGTGGTGCCGCCTGCGTGGCATCACCCTGTTTGGGCGCGACGGCACGTTGGCCGCAGGTCTGCTGGCCGGGCTGCTGTTTGCCGGGGAGTTTGCCTGCCTGTATGCCGGCTTGCACTTGACGACCGCCTCGCGCGCCACCGTGTTTTTGTACACCTCACCGTTTTGGGTGGCGGTGCTGCTGCCCCTGTTTGTCAAGTCAGAGCGCCTGCACCGACTGCAATGGCTTGGGCTGGCCATGGCATTTGTGGGCGTGGCCTTGGCGCTGCGCGACGGCCTGACTGCAACCAGCCAACCCAAGCAGTGGCTGGGTGACCTGCTGGCGTTGGGCGGCGGCCTGCTGTGGGGCTTGACCACGGTGGTCATTCGCAGCACCGGCCTGGCCAGGCTGTCGGCTGAGAAGCTGTTGTTTTACCAAGTGGCGGTGAGCGCGGTCACGTTGCCATTTTTGTCCCTGGCCTTGGGCGAAGTGTGGGTCACCACGTTCAGCCCATTCGCCATCACCTCGTTGCTGGTTCAAACAGTGGTGGGGGCGTTTGCCAGCTACCTGACGTGGATGTGGCTGCTGGGCCGCTACCCGGCCACCAAGATGTCAGCCTTTGTGTTTTTGACACCCGTATTTGCCTTGATGTTTGGCGGGCTGTGGCTGAGTGAGCCCATCACGCTGAGCCTGATTGCCGCGCTGGTATTGGTGACGGCTGGTATTGGGCTGGTGGGGCGCAAGGCCGTTTAAGCCCGTGGCAGCCACGTCTCCACAAACGCAGCAGCATCCCCAAACGCCGCCATCGCTTCCGGCAATTCATTGCTCATTTGCATAAAGCCGTGGTTCACGCCATCTACCTGCTTGAATTCGTGCGTAACACCCGCGTCGGTCAGGCGCTGATCCAGCAGGATGCTGTCGTCGCGCAGGCAGTCCAACCCAGCGGCGTTCATGTAGATGGGGGGCAGGCCGGTTAAATTGGCCAGGGCGGGCGACACGCGCGGGTTGTTGGGGTTTTGGTGGTTTGGGTGGTTTGGGTGGTTTGGGTGAGGGCCGCTCAAATACAGGCTGCGGTACCAAGCCATTTTTTCGGTGGACAAACCAAACTGGCCACCGCCGCATTGCTGGTGCGAGTCCGTGGTGTGGTCGGCTGAATAAACGCCATAAAACAACAACGCCGCATCGGGCAAGGGCTCTCCCGCATCGCGCAAGTCCAGCATCATTGCCAGCGCAATGTTGGCACCGGCCGAGTCACCCGACACGAGCCACGGGCCGGTTAAGTCGGCCAAAACAGGCACTGTTTTTAGGTCGGCTGAATTGCCGCGCAGCCACGCCCACGCCCGCGTGGCATCGTTCAGTCCTCCAGGGAATGGTGCCTGGGGGGCCATGCCGTAATCAATGCCAATCACCGTCAAGCCCGTCAGCTCGGCCAAACGTGCCATGGTGCCCAAATGGGTTTGGATAGAACCAAACACCCAGCCACCCCCATGCAGATACAACAACGTGCCGCGCCGCGCGTCCACCCGACGCACCAGCCTGACGGCGGGCATCTGGCGCGTGGGGCAAGGTACCGAAAAGTAGTCAATCTGCACCACGCCAAAGTCCACGCGGTTCCAGCGCGATGAGGTGTGGTGAAAGTTGATTTGCGCCTGCTCCCACGGCACCTCCATGGGGTTGGGCAGATGCGCATCTTCTTGCTGCAGGCGGGTGAAGATGGCGGCCATACCGGGGGACATTTGCTGCAAAGGTGTTGGTGGGGTCATGGTGGTGGGTTCAATTCAGGTTTGGACGACGGGCTACACAATGCCCGCTTTTTTCAGCCCCGCAATCTGCTCAGGTGTCAGCCCCAGTTCCACCAGCAC
>JANOLC010000143.1:0-1792 GCA_031419575.1 Burkholderiales bacterium
AACCCGCCCGCGAGATGGCCAGACGCTGCGCTGCCGAGGAAGGCATTTTGGTGGGCATCTCCAGCGGTGCGACGTTGGCGGCCATCGCCCAGAAACTGCCGGACTTGCCAGCGGGTGCCACGGTGTTGGGCTTTAACTACGACACGGGTGAGAGATATTTGTCGATTGAGGGATTTTTGCCGGCTTGACACTTGATTTGCGTTTTTAAGGGCTGGATGCCCGGGTCGTAAAATTTGGTTTCCTGCTTGATAAACACAAGCCCACCAGAGCCCAAGACCATGATCCGACTGACCGAGCTGAAGCTCCCCCTTGATAACACCCCCGATGACCTGATCGCGCTGATCCACAAGGCGCTTGGCGTTGCTGCCAAAGACATCACTGAGTGGCATATTTTCAAACGCAGTTTTGATGCCCGCAAGGCGGATGTGCTAGCGGTCTACATCGTGGATGTGGTGCTTCACAGTGGTGAGACTGAGCAAGCCATTCTTCTACGCGAAGCTGCCAACCCACGCATCTTCCCAACGCCTGACATGGCCTACCACCCGGTGGCCACGGCACCCGCCAACTTAGCCTTGCGGCCGGTTGTTGTGGGCTTTGGCCCCTGCGGCATTTTTGCGGCCCTGATACTGGCGCAAATGGGCTTCAAACCCGTCGTGCTGGAGCGCGGCAAGACGGTGCGACAGCGCACCAAAGACACCTGGGGCCTGTGGCGCAAAAACGTGCTGGATCCGGAGTCCAACGTACAGTTTGGAGAAGGTGGCGCGGGCACGTTTTCAGACGGCAAGCTGTGGAGTCAGATCAAAGACCCGCGCCATCTGGGCCGCAAGGTGATGAATGAGTTTGTAAAGGCCGGTGCACCGCCCGAGATTCTGGTGGATGCCCATCCGCACATTGGCACCTTCAAGCTGGTGAAGGTGGTGGAAAACATGCGTGAGCAGATCATCGCGCTGGGAGGCGAGATCCGGTTTGAGCAGCGCGTGACCGATGTGTTGCTGGAAGACGCACCAGCCAACGCGCAAGGCCACACCCGGCAAATCCGCGCACTCACAGTGCTGGATGTGGCCACCAACACCGCCTATGAATTGCGTGCGGATCACGTCGTGCTGGCGCTGGGCCACAGCTCGCGCGACACCTGCGCGATGCTGCATGCGCGCGGGGTGCAGCTGGAAGCCAAACCGTTTTCCATCGGTTTTCGCATCGAACACCCACAAAGCGTGATTGACCGCGCACGCTGGGGTCGCCACGCGGGCAACCCTGCCTTGGGGGCGGCTGAATACAAGCTGGTGCATCACGCGGTCAACGGCATTGCCAAGGGCCGCTCGGTGTACAGCTTTTGCATGTGCCCGGGTGGCACGGTAGTAGCTGCAACGTCTGAGCCAGGCCGAGTGGTCACGAATGGCATGAGCCAGTACTCGCGCAATGAGCGCAACGCCAACGCGGGCATGGTGGTGGGTATTGACCCGAATGACTTCCCCGCACAGGATGGTGATGCACGCAGCCCGTTGGACGGCATTGTCTTGCAACGCGCGCTAGAGTCTCACGCCTATGTGCTGGGTGGCAGCACCTATGAGGCACCGGGCCAGTTGGTGGGAGATTTTTTGGCTGACAAGGCATCAACTACGCTGGGTAGTGTTGTTCCGTCTTACCAGCCAGGTGTGAAGCTGGGCAGCCTGTCCAGCGCCCTGCCCGCCTATGCCATTGCCGCCATCCGCGAGGCTTTGCCGGTGTTTGGCAAAAAGATCAAAGGTTTTGACATGGCCGATGCGGTGTTGACCGGCGTTGAAACGCGCAC
>JANOLC010000144.1:0-1648 GCA_031419575.1 Burkholderiales bacterium
AGCGCCTTTGAAGACGAGGGTGCCCAAGCCGTGGTATTGCTCATCAACTCGCCGGGTGGCAGCCCGGTGCAGGCCGGTATCATCAACGACGAAATCATCCGTCTCAAAGCCAAACACAAAAAGCCGGTCTACGCCGTGGTCGAAGAAACCTGTGCCTCGGCGGCGTACTACATCGCCGTGGCTGCCGACAAAATCTATGTCGACAAAGCCAGCATTGTGGGCAGCATTGGCGTGTTGATGGACGGCTTTGGTTTCACCGGCCTGATGGACAAGCTGGGTGTGGAGCGCCGTCTCATGACTGCCGGCGAAAACAAGGGATTCCTGGATCCATTCAGCCCGCAAACCGAGAAGCAACGCGTCTTTGCGCAAACTATGCTGGACCAGATTCACAAGCAGTTCATTGCTGTGGTGAAGGCCGGACGCGGCAAGCGCCTGAAAGAAACGCCAGAGATGTTCAGCGGCCTGTTTTGGAGCGGCCAGCAAGCGATCGAGATGGGCTTGGCGGACAGCCTGGGCAACCTGGATTACGTGGCCCGCGAGGTGGTTAAAGCCGAGGATTTAATCGACTACACCCGCCGGGACAATGTGGCCGAGCGCTTGGTCAAGCGGTTTGGTGCCTCGATTGGCGAAGGGTCAGTTCGGGCTTTGAAGGCGATTCCAGCGATTCGCTGAGTCCATCAAAACGCTCAGTGAACCGCTAACGCCCAATCGCAAACACGGCGGGCGTTGAGTTCCCCAGGGTTGAGGCCTTCTGCTTCCAGCTTTTGACCGTTTCGCTTCGGGTCATGGCGCTTGCCAGCGTCAGCCCGCTACTGACCGATAGGCGCGTGTTGTGCTGCAGTGTTTGAATCAGAGCCTGCATCATGGCGACATTGCGAAACGGCACCTCAATGAACAATTGGGTTTGCCCGGTTTTCAGAGCCAGCGACTCCAGCTCGCGAATGCGTTGCACGCGTTCAGCCGAGTCCATGGGCAAATAGCCCACAAAGGCGAAATTTTGCCCATTGAGTCCACTGGCGGCCAAGGCCAGCAGCAGCGACACCGGGCCCACCAGTGGCACCACCATCAGCCCCAAATCATGCGCGGCGCGCACCACCGACGAGCCTGGGTCGGCCACAGCGGGCATACCCGCTTCACTGACCAGGCCCATATCGTGGCCCGCAAGAGCAGGGGCTAACAGGTGCTTGGCATCAAACTGTCCATTGTGATCCCCTTTTTTATGCACTTCCCGGGGCAACTCCTGAATTTGCAACGCTTGAATCGGGTTGGACAGAGGGTGTAACTCATGCACACGCTTGAGGTAGGCGCGTGTGGTTTTTGCGTTTTCGCTGACCCAATGCAAGAGCGTGGAAGCCACCTGTAATGTGCCTGAGGGAATTGCATCCTGCAGCGGCGTTTGAACATCGCAGCCAAAGTCCAGCGGTGCAGGGACAAGGTAGAGCTTGCCTTTTGTTGTGAGGACCGGGGCAGTCATAACACCACCACCCCGGCCGCACGAATCATCTGGCAGGTGCGAATCAGTGGCAGGCCGATCAGCGCGGTCGGGTCGTCGCTGTGAATGGCCGCCAGCAGAGCGATGCCTAACCCTTCGCTTTTGGCGCTGCCGGCGTAGTCGTAGGGGGTTTCAGCCCGCAGGTAGCTCTCAATC
>JANOLC010000145.1:0-6601 GCA_031419575.1 Burkholderiales bacterium
GCCCTGGGGCATCAAAGAGCGGCTGACGTTTGAGAAAACGGCCGTGGGCTTTTACCTGTCAGGCCATTTGTTTGACGAAGTGGCACTGGAAGTGCGGCGGTTTGCCAAGCGCCAGATCGAAGACCTGGTGGATTCGCGCGAGCCGCAGTTGCTGGCGGGCATCGTCACTGACTTTCGGGTGATCAATGGCCAGCGCGGCAAGCTGGCCCTGTTCAAGCTGGATGACAAGTCTGGTGTGATTGATGCGCGGGTCGATGAGGCCTTGATGAACGCGCACAAAAATTTGTTGAAAGACGATGAGCTCATCATCGTCATGGGCAAGGCCCAGCCAGACCGATTCTCGGGTGGCATGCAGTTCACCATCACACAAATTTGGGACCTGGACTTGGCGCGTTGCCGTTTTGGCAAGTTCCTGCGCGTGGCAGTGAATGGCCAAGCGCCCGATGTGGCGCGCTTGGTGAAAGACTTCCCGGCGAAACGGGAGATGACGGATCAAGGCGAGCTGGTGCGCGGGTTGGCCGTGCGGCTGGCGGTACACCGCAGCAGTGTAGTCATGGGCGACAGTGACAACGATTCAGGCTTGGGTGCCAGTGCCGAGTTGCAGCTGGGTGAGGCTGCCAAGTTCTACCCCAGTGATGCCGCACTGGCCGGGTGGCGCGCCCTGGCCTCTGGGGGGCACTCGAACATTATTTATGAATGAAAAGTCACTCAAGTCCCCGTTGAATATCAATAGTTCGCTATTAATAATATAGCGATATCCATTTAATCTTTGGGTCGAAAGCTGATCTCCAGCGACGGCGGCACCCGACCATCGACGTCACGTGGCAAGGTTTCTGTTTTGTCGATGGCCTTCAGCACGGCGGCATCCCATGCGGGTGTGCCGCTTGATTTGAGCAACTTGCGGCTGATGATGGTGCCGTCCGGCGATGTGCGCACCTCCACCAAAGCCGTGGGGTTGGTGGTGATGTCTTCGGTGAACACAATGTTGGGTTTGATGCGCGCCCTAATCCGCCCGCCGTAGCTCGGCGACGGCCCGGAGGCCTGTAACGCCGTACCCGTTGAGGTTGCTGGGCCTGTTGCACCCGCTAGCCCTGCCATACGTTTGATGTTTTCCTGGCGTTGGGCCTCTGTATTTCTGGCATCTTCCTGGGCCACCGCAGCAGCCTGCTTTTGCTCGGTGGCCTTGAGATCGGCTTGCTTCATGTCAGTTTTTTTCTTGTTAGCGGCCAGTTTTTTGTCCAACTCACGTTTGTCGTCCAAGCGCTGGTTATCCAATCTTTTCTTTTCAACTGCCAACTTCTCCAATTTCTCTTGACGATCGCGTTCTGCCTGATTTTTCTCCCTCAGCAATTTTTCCTTGAGCAGGCGTTGCTTGTCGCGCTCCAGGGCAATGTCAGCATCGGGCAACTTCGGGGCAATTTTCGGTACAGGTGGGGCCGGGGGAGGCGTGATGGCCTTGGGGGCTATTACCGGAATCAAGGGTTCAGGCGGTGGGGGTGGCACCTCAATCAGCTTTGGGGCCGCCTGCTGTGGCACGGTCGACCACAACTCTGCCTCGGCACTCAAAGTCACGGCTTGGTGCTTCCAGCTCACGCCCCAACCTAGCGCCACCAACAACAAGGCATGCGCAATGACAGCCAAGCCCAGCGCCCGCAAAAATCCGGGGGGAGGTGGTGGCCCAAATTCAAGGCGATCAGAGGTGGCTTGCATGGTGACTATTCAAGTGGCGAATACAGTTGCGAACGGATCAGTTCACCAGCTGAACCGACAAGCCCACGCGCTGCACTCCGGCACGTTGCAAGACATCCATCACCTTGACGACAGTCTCGTACTTGGTGGCTTTGTCAGCGCTGATCACCACGGCTGAATTGAGTGGGCCTTCCGCGCCGTTACCGGTTGCCTTGCCCGCTACCTGACCAGCCACCTGTGCTGCCTTTACCTCGCGCACCAAGTCTTTGAGCACGACGGGCGTTGATTTTTCCTGGGCTTTGATCGCCAGTGTTTCGTCTTTGCCAATGATGATTTGCACGACCACGTCAGGCTGTTTGCCCGCCTTGCCCACGCTGGGCAGGTCAATCATGCTGGGGGTGATGAGCGGGGCAGTCACCATAAAGATGATCAACAGCACCAGCATCACATCGATGAAGGGCACCATGTTGATCTCATTGATGGTGCGCCGTCCCCGGCCCCGACTGACAAGTGATGCCATGTGCTTGCCCCCTATTTGCCGGAGGCCGATTGCGCGCCCACGTTGCGCTGCAAGATGTTGGAGAACTCTTCAATGAAGGTTTCCAGTTTGATGGCAATCCGGTCAATATCGCGGGCAAAGCGGTTGTAGGCCACCACGGCGGGGATGGCGGCAAACAGGCCAATGGCGGTGGCCACCAGCGCTTCAGCAATGCCGGGTGCAACGGTAGCCAGCGTGACTTGCTGTAACGAGGCCAAGCCTGTGAAGGCGTGCATGATGCCCCACACCGTGCCAAACAAGCCCACATACGGCGATACCGAGCCGACCGAGGCCAGGAATGACAAATTGGACTCAATCACATCCATTTCGCGCTGAAAACTGGCCCGCATGGCGCGCCGCGCACCTTCCATTAAGGTGGAGGTATCGGCAATGCGCTTCTCACGCAATTTCTGAAATTCCCGCATACCACTGGCAAAAATCCGCTCCATCGGCCCGGAGTCGCGGGCGTTCTTGGCAGCCGCCGCAAAAAGGTCATTCATGCTGGTACCGGACCAAAATTCGCGCTCAAACGTTTCGTTGAGCGCCTTGACGCGGTTCAGCGAAAACAGCTTGCGAAATATCGCGGCCCAGCTGGATACCGACACCACCACGAGCAGCATCATGACCAGCTGCACCACGATGCTGGCGTTAAGCACCAGATGAAGAATTGACAAGTCTTGGTTCACGTTTGGGTTTCCGGTGTTTGATGGGTTGATACTCCCCGGTGCCGCGTCACGCCAGTAGCGCTTTAAAGCGGTCGACCGCCATTTTTAACTGAGGCAACGAGTTTGCAGTAGAAAAACGCACAAAGTTACGGGTTTGGTAACTGCCGAAATCTCGCCCCGGCGTAATGGCCACGTGGGCGCGCCGCATCACTTCATAGGAGAAATCCCAACTGTCTTTGATGCCCAATTTGGCACAGGCTTGGGAACAATCTGCCCAAGCGTAGAAAGCGCCATCCGGCATGACAGGTACGGTCAGCCCCAAAGCGTTGAGCTGGGGAATGAAGTAGTCGCGCCGTACCTTGAATTCTGCGCGTCTGCGCTCGTATTCGGCCAGACTTTCGGCCTCAAAGCAGGCGAGGGCAGCGTGTTGGGCGATGGTGTTGGGGCAAATGAAAAGGTTTTGCGCCAGCCGCTCAATGACGCTCACCAAGGCCTCGGGCACCACCATCCAGCCCAAACGCCAACCCGTCATATTGAAATATTTGCTGAAGCTGTTGATGCTGATGATGTTGTCGTCAAGCGCTAGTGCTGACTGGCCAAATTGCGCGTCAAAACTCAAGCCCAGATAAATTTCATCAACGATGGTGGTGCCACCGCGTGAGCCAACAAACTCATGAATGCGACGCAACTCGTCCGGATGGATCGAGGTGCCCGTTGGATTGGACGGCGAGGCCAGCAGTACATCGCGGGTTTTGTCGCTCCAGGCATCACGCACTTTGTCTGCGGTCAGCTGAAAACGCTCTTGTGCCGTGGTGGGAATCAAGATGGGTGTGCCCTGCGCTGCGCTGACAAATTGCCGGTTGCAGGGGTAACTGGGATCGGGCATCAATATCTCGTCGCCCTGGTCAATCAAAGCCAGGCAAGCCAGATGCAACGCAGCAGACGCACCGGCAGTCACCACAATCCGGCTGGCCGGAATGGCGACGTTGAAACGACCACCATACCAGTCGCTGATACGCTCGCGCAAAGCCAGAAGGCCGGTGGCCTGCGTGTATTGGGTGTGCCCTCCCCGGATGATTTGATGGGCTGCCTCGGCGACCATTGGCGGCGCAGTGAAGTCAGGCTCGCCAATGTTCAGGTAGATCATGGGCGAATCGGTGTGGGCCACAGACCGGCCCAATTCAGCCGCTGCCTTGGCAATTTCCATCACGTAGAACGGCTCAATGCGTTGAGCGCGGCTTGAGACTCGCATCAGTGGGTTAGGCAATGGCTTTCTTTTGAGTTTTGCCCTTGCCCCGGTCAGATTCAACCTCCAGCGCGCGCAATTGGGGGGCGAGTCCGTTGAGTACAGCATTGACATACTTGTGGCCATCGGTGCCACCAAACTCCTTGGCCAGCTCAATGCACTCATTAAGTACAACGCGCCACGGCACGTCCAGACAATGCTTGAACTCGTAGGCACCGATCCACATCGCAGCGTGTTCGACGGGGGAAATCTCTTCAATCTTCCGGTCCAGCAGGGGCACGATCAAGGCGTTGAGATCGTCGGCTTCTTCAACACAGCCGCGTAGCAACGCGTCAAAGTGCACTGAGTCGCATTTGCCAAAGCCCGCCAAATCGCGGGTGAAGATGTCAATATCTTCCACGGTGTTTTTGCCAATTAAATGCTGGTAAAGCGCCTGTAAGGCAAATTCACGAGAGCGGCTGCGCACGGACTTGCTACCTGCCTTTTTCGCCCCCGTACTGGTCACGCCTGTGCGGGCCTGGCGCGGTGGGCGCAAGGACGGTTTGGCCGTCGGACTAGCATTTGCCCGTGGTGTTGAATCATCCATTAAATTTCTTCCAGTAAATTAGCCATCTCAACGGCAACCTGGGCGGCATCGCGCCCTTTGTCAGTTTGGCGCGCCACCGCTTGCTCCATGTTTTCGGTGGTAAGGATGGCATTGGCAATGGGGAGTTGGTAGTCCAGCGCAATGCGGGTGACGCCTGCGCCGGACTCGTTGGCGACCAGCTCAAAGTGATAGGTTTCGCCACGGATGATGCAGCCCAGCGCAATCAGCGCGTCGTATTTAGATTTTTCAGCCATCGCTTGCAAGGCAAGTGGTACCTCCAGCGCACCGGGAACCCTCACATGATCGATGTGTTTGTCTTGCACACCCAAAGCCAGCAGCTCAGCTTTGCAGGCCGCTGCTAACGCATCGGTAACGGGAGCGTTGAAGCGGGCTTGCACAATGCCAATGCACAGCTGTCTGCCGTTGAGACGGTCGTTGCTGCGGTCGAGAGTTCCCTTGTCTGCGCCAAACATGTTTGTTTCCTGGTTGATTTCTGCAAGTTTTAATGGCTGATGTAGCCGGCAATTTCGAGTCCGTAGCCCGTCATGCTGGGCATCCGCCTGGGGCTGCCCATGAGGTTCATGCGGTGCACGCCGCACTCGCGCAATATTTGTGCACCAATGCCGTAGGTGCGCAAGTCCATGCGACCCCGTTCAGGCCCATGACTGGCGCGCGCAGTACCTTCAAATTGTGTCAAAAGCTGGTCAGCGCTTTCACCGCAATTCAGTAGCACAACGACACCTTTGCCCTCTGTGGCAATGTGCGACAGGCAGGCATCCAGGCTCCAGGAATGCATGGCACGGTTGACCTCCAGGGCATCCAGCACGGACAGCGGTTCGTGCACCCGAGCGGCGACGACTTCATCAGGGTTCCATTGCCCTTTGACCAAGGCCAAGTGAATGCCCTGCCCGGTGGTGTCTCTGAACGCATGGGCTGTGAACTCACCAAACGCCGTCTGCATGGGTCTGGACCCAAGTTTCTCAATAAGCGATTCAACGCGGCTGCGATAGGCAATCAAATCGGCAATAGTGCCAATTTTCAGTCCGTGTTCAGCGGCAAAAATCTGCAGATCAGGCAGCCGCGCCATGGTGCCGTCGTCTTTCATGATTTCGCATATCACCGACGCGGGGGAACAACCCGCCATGCTGGCCAGGTCGCAGCCGGCCTCAGTGTGCCCGGCACGCATAAGAACGCCGCCGTCTACGGCTTGCAGCGGGAATATGTGGCCGGGTTGCACCAAGTCATCGGCTGTCGCATTGCGGGCGACAGCCGCCTGAACGGTGCGCGCTCTATCAGCAGCCGAAATACCGGTTGTGACGCCTTCCGCCGCTTCAATGGATACGGTAAAAGCAGTGCCCTTTTTGTCGCCGTTACGAGCGGTCATAGGGGGTAAATTCAGCAGATTGCAGCGCTCACGGCTAAGGGTCAGGCAAATCAAACCCCGGCCAAATCGCGCCATGAAATTGATGGCATCGGCGGTCACGTGGTCGGCGGCCAAGACCAAATCACCTTCGTTTTCACGGTCTTCTTCATCCACCAAAATGACGATACGCCCGGCGCGCATGTCGGCCACGATGTCTTCAACGGGGGAAATGGCAACGGGTGCGGGGGAACTCATTCGGAGGCTTTCAATTTATTAAGGGGTGCTGGTGTGGCCACCGTAACCACAGCAGCCAGTGAGAGCATACGCTCCACATAACGTGCGATTGTGTCTGCCTTCTTGTAAGTGCTTGACACGAAAGAGAATTTTTTAGAGCACCCAAAAAATACCGTCAAAACCACCGAAAAATCGGTGAGCTTTCTTGAGACACATGGATGGATTAGAGGGTACTGGTGCATGCCCCAATTATCGCCGCAATCTTTTGTCAAAGACGCAG
>JANOLC010000146.1:0-5227 GCA_031419575.1 Burkholderiales bacterium
GATGGCTACCTGCTCACCGCCCGGGGCAAGGTGGGGCTGGACAGGCTGGGCTTTGCGGTGGATGGCATGGACAAAACCAAATCCGCTATCGCCACCCGCGTGGCCTACCGCTGCCTCGATTGGTCCGAGCGCCGCGACCACATGGCGGGCAAGCTGCCCAAAGCGCTGCTGGCGCATTGCCTGCAGCAAGGCTGGATGCGCCGCCATGATGGCGAGCGCGCGCTACAGGTCACGCCGTTGGGGCGCAAGCACCTGGCGGGGTTGCTGCCTTCGGTCAACGCGCTGTGAGTCTCAGCAGCATTTCGTTGATATTTTCAAACGAAATCGGCCTGTAGTCCCCGTGGAGCATGCATAAGCAGCTTCTCTTTTTATAGCATCCCCAGTTCAAACCCCAAGATCCACGCCCAGGGCGGCCAACTTTTTGGCAAACGAATCTCTGCGCTTTGCGGCCTTTGCCGCCACTTCGACTGCCACCGCAATCGCCTTGGGGCCTTTGTTGCCGGCCCCCTTGATCAATCCGGACTTGTGCGCAGCGTCTGCCTCGGCCCGCTTGAAGGCAGCCATCAGTTTGGAATGGGTATCGGGTGGATTCACAAAGGTCTCACTCAGGCCCAGTTGATCTGATAGTCCAGCGAATGCCCAACGCGCTGCGAGAAACGCTCGACCGACTTGGCCGCCATCTTTTCGCTGACACCCACCGGAATCAGGGTGGTGAGCCATTCGCCGATGCCCTGCGGTTCGCTTTCAGGCTTGCGGGGGCCTGAGATGGGCGTGTACCCTACGAGCGCCTCTCGCTTGCCCACCCGCTCAAGCAAGTCGTAAAGATCGCGAAACAGGATGAACGAGGTGTCGTTCTGGTGAAGGGGCCAGTTGGCTGCGGGCAGAAAATCCACCAGGTGGATGAGTTGGTAGTTCAGCGCAATCCAGAAATCTTCGCCGCTCAAGCTTATCGGCTCGTTGTCGATGACCCGGTGAAATTTGATCGAGGCGATGGCATCGGGGCGGTGAATGTTCTCCCGCAGTTCCTGCCGCAAGGGGCCGGCGTAGAGCAGCCGCAGCACAGAGGGAAAAGCCTCCACCTGCGTCCACTCCCAGGGCGTCATCAGCGGGCGCAGCTGCGGGATCTTGTCGGCCGTCATTGCAAATGTGTTGGTGCCTGTTCCGAGGATGGAGTGCAGCAGCATCACCAGCGGAGAGTGCCGCGGGTAGTGCTGCACGCTGTACTCAAAGCAGAAGTACAGGTGGTCCAGGAATGAGCCATCGGCGTGCTCCACATTGAAGTCGCACTCGTTCACCAGAAACTGCATTAGTTCCGTGCTTACCGCGGGGAGCGGGTGCGCCGTACGGACAGTCACGTACTCGGCATTCACTCCCTGGGCGGTGGCGGCATCCCAGTGGGCTTCTTTTCCCACCCGTGCGGTCATTACAAATCGCGCAGCCTTACCTTCAAGAGTCTTGAAGATGGTGCGATTGAGGTCGAAATTCGGAATGGGCTCGATTCGGACCTTGCCCGTGTGCTCAAGGGCCGCACCACGCGCGATGGCGGCCTTGCGATGGATGGTTGGGTCTGGACGCTCGGCGGCGGATTGCTTCATGGAAAACCTTGCAAATTTAAAAAAGGCGACAGAAACAGAAAAGCGTAACTCCACCCATATTCACTACTAAATAGATAGCAAACTATTTATATTCCACGAGGACTTCAGGCCAATTCAATGCCTAAATATCTCACAAAAAGCGCGGCTCCCGCTTTTCAGTGAACGCCTGCACCCCTTCCAGCGCATTGGCATCCATCATGTTGCAGGCCATGGTCTGCAGGGCGTCTTCGTAGGCTGGTGCGATGCCGTTCTCAAGCTGCCGGTAGAACAGGCCCTTGCCCATCGCAATGGCCACTTGCGGCTTGGCCACGATGCTAGCCACCAGCGTTTCCACTTCGGAATCTAGCTGTGCCAGGGGCACAGCGCGCGGTGTCCGCGGCCACAGCCAAATCGCACTGGGCGACCAGCTGGCAACCCGCGGCGGTGGCAATGCCCTGCACCCGCGCAATCACCGGCACCGGCAGGCGCTGAAGGCTTTGCATGACGCGGCTGCATTGGGCAAACAGCGTCTGGTAGTAGGCCAGCGAGGGTTGGGCGCGCATTTCCTTCAGGTCGTGACCAGCGCAAAAGGCCTTGCCCGCGGCGGCCAGCACAATGACGCGCACCGTGGTGTCCTGTGCCAGCGCATCCAGCTCGGTTTGCAGGGTCGCCAACAGCGCTTCGCTCAGGGCGTTGAAGACCAACGGGCGGTTCAGAGTGAGAGTGACCACGCCGCGTGCGTCACGCGCGACCAAAAGCATTGATTCCAAAGGGACATTCATGCGTTGTCTTCCTCTGCGCGCTTGCGCAATTCAAAATTCTGGATCTTGCCGGTCGGGGCTATGGGGATGGGTTCCAAGCGGATGGCGCACGGCAACTTTTGGCCATCACCAAAGCCATGAGGAAACCCGCCATGGCTTTGGCGATTGTTAGCCACTCTAATATTGATAGCAAACTATCTATATTAGACGGGGACTACAGGCCATTTTCATCACTAAATACTGAAAACCGCCTTGGTTTCCAGGAACTCCTCAAACCCCAGCGCGCCCCATTCACGGCCCAGGCCGGACTGCTTGTAGCCGCCAAACGGCGCAAAGTTATCGCCGCCAGCGCCGTTCAAATGCACATTGCCTGTGCGAAGACGCGCGGCGATGACACGAGCGGCATCAGGCGTGGCCGCATAGACGTAACCGGACAAGCCATAGGGCGTGTCATTGGCAATGGCCACCGCTTCGTCAACGGTGTCGTAGGGAATCATGCACAACACGGGGCCAAAGATTTCCTGGCGGGCGATGTCCATCTGGTTGTTGACGTTGCTGAAGATCGTGGGCTGCGCAAAGTAACCGTGTTCGATACCGGCAGGCTTACCCACACCACCGGCGACGACTTTGGCACCCTCGTCAATGCCGCGTTGAATCATGGCTTGTACCCGACCAAACTGGGCCTCGTTGGCCAGCGGGCCCATTGTCGTTTCGGCATCCGTGGGGTCACCCACCTTGATTTTGGCGACTGTAGCAGCAGCCAGCGCCTCGGCTTCGGCCAGCTTGACGGCGGGCACCAGCATGCGCGAAGGCGCGTTGCAGCTTTGGCCGGTGTTGGTCATCATGCTCATCACGCCGTGCTTGATGGCGGCCGCTAAATCAGCGTCGTCAGTGATGATGTTGGCAGACTTGCCACCCAGTTCCAGCGCGACTTTTTTGATGGTCTCGGCAGCGGCTTTGGCAATCAAAACCCCTGCGCGGGTGGAGCCGGTAAAGGACACCATGTCCACTTCGGGGTGGCTGGACAGCGCCGAGCCCACACCGGGGCCATCGCCATTGACCAGGTTGAAGACACCGGCAGGTACACCGGCCTCGTGAAGAATTTCAGCCAGGATATAAGCCGACAGCGGTGCCAGTTCGCTGGGCTTGAGCACCATGGTGCAACCCGTGGCCAGCGCGGGGGCGATCTTGCAGGTCATCTGGTTCATGGGCCAATTCCAGGGGGTGATGAGAGCGCACACGCCCACGGGCTCGCGCACGATGCGGGTGGTTTTTTGTTGGCGTTCAAACTCAAATTCAGCCAGCACTTTGGACGCCACGATGAAATGCCCGAGGCCGGACGGTGCCTGCGCGCGCTTGGCCAGCTTTTCCAGCGGCGCACCCATCTCTTGCGAGATAGCCATGGCCACATCGTCCATGCGTTTCTTAAAGACCGCAATGACGGATTGCAGCAACTCCTGGCGCTGGACCACCGGCATCACAGACTGGGCCGCGAAAGCCTTGCGGGCTGCCATAACGGCACGATCAGCATCCGCGGCGGAGCCGATGGAAATGGTGCCAACGGCTTGTTCGGTCGCCGGGTTGATGACCTCCATGGTGCGAGTTTGCAGGGGTGCAACCCAGGCGCCGTCGATGTAGAAATTGGTGTAGTCGCGCATGGTGTTGTCCTTTAGATTGATGGAAGGGAATGAGTGGGAATGTGTGAAGTGCCTGCCGAATTGTCCACCGTGTGAGCCAATGCCATCACCGCATGGGGTGGCAAGGACTTAAGCCGGTGGTCGCTCCACACTTGACGCCAGCGGCGTGAACCCGGCAGGCCATGGCGCAGGCCCAGCATGTGACGGGCAATGGTGCTCCAGGGTGTGCCGTGCAAGGCGGCTTGTTGGGCCATGTAGTCGCACATTTGGGTTTCGACAACTTCCCGGGTCAACGATTCACCCCCTTCAGCCGCGAAAAATTCGGTGTCCCAAGATGCCAGCCACCAGGGGTTGTGGTAAGCCTCGCGCCCCAACATAACTCCATCTACGTGCTGTAGTTGTTCGGTGATTTGTGCCGTTGTGGTGATGCCGCCGTTCACACAAATCGTCAAATACGGGAAGTCCTTTTTAAGCTGCTGGACTACTGCATACCGCAGCGGTGGCACTTCTCGGTTGGCTTTGGGTGACAAACCCTTCAGCCAAGCGTTGCGCGCGTGAACGAAAAAAGTCTGGCAACCCGCTTCACTGACCGCACCCACAAAGTCGCGCACGAACTCATAGCTCTCCGACTTGTCGATACCGATGCGGTGCTTGACCGTGACCGGGATACTCACCACATCAACCATCGCCTTGACGCAATCGGCCACCAACTGGGGCTCGGCCATCAGGCAGGCACCAAAAGCACCGCGCTGTACCCGTTCGCTCGGGCAGCCGCAATTCAGGTTGATTTCGTCATAACCCCAGGTCTCGCCCAGTGCCGCGCAATGCGCCAGGTCTTTCGGGTCGCTACCGCCCAGTTGCAGCGCAAGCGGGTGCTCCTGTTCGTTGAATTGAAGGTGACGGGGCACATCGCCATGGATCAGCGCGCCCGTGGTGACCATCTCGGTGTACAGCAACGCATGGCGGGTGAGCAAACGGTGAAAGTACCTGCAATGCTGATCCGTCCAATCCATCATCGGGGCAACCGATACCTTACAGCGGTTTAGGGAAACTTGTTTTTTACCTGACATGGCACTGATTATCCCAGCGCCGGGTTTGGAGCCTATGGGGCAACGCGGATCGCTAGGACTTGTCTTCCACCAACACTACCCGATTGCGCCCATCGCGTTTGGCTTGGTAGAGCGCTTTATCGGAGCGCTCCTCAATGTTCATGCTGCCCATGGCGGTGGTGGTGGTAGCCACGCCGACGCTGATG
>JANOLC010000147.1:0-9054 GCA_031419575.1 Burkholderiales bacterium
ATTTTGGTGCCCGGCCCCGCGCGGGTAATCAGGGTCTTCATCTGCTTGGGCGTCAGGTTTTGGGCTTCGTCAATGATGACGTACTTGGTCAAAAATGTGCGGCCGCGCATAAAGTTCATACTTTTAATTTTGATGCGGCTGCGGATGAGTTCACTGGTCGCTGCACGGCCCCATTCGCCGGCATTGGTGTCAGTCTTGCCCAGCACTTCCAGGTTGTCGTCCAAGGCACCCATCCAGGGGCCCATTTTTTCTTCTTCCGTGCCGGGTAAAAAACCAATGTCTTCGCCCACGCTGACCGTGGCGCGCGTCACGATGATTTCGGTGTAGCGACGGTCATCCAGCACTTGTGTCAGGCCCGCTGCCAAGGCCATCAACGTTTTGCCGGAGCCTGCGGTACCGGTCAGTGTGACGAAGTCCACTTCCGGATCCATCAAGAGGTTCATCGCGAAGTTTTGCTCGCGGTTGCGGGTAGTCACGCCCCACACCGCATTTTTCAGGTGGTTGTAATCCTTGAGTGTTTTGAACACCGCCGTCTTGCCACGAATCTCGGTGACCCGGGCATACAGCGATGGCTCACCAGGCGACTCAAAATACACAAATTGGTTGACCAGCAGGTTGGGCACAATCGGGCCGCTGATGCGGTAAAAAGTGTGCGCCCCTTGTTGCCAGCTTTCCACCGTTTGCCCGTGCGTCGCCCAAAAGTCGCTGGGCAATGCCATGGAGCCCGAATACAACAAATCACCATCATCGAGTGTTTTGTCATTTTGGTAGTCGTCCGTGGCCAAGCCTAACGCACGCGCCTTGACGCGCATGTTGATGTCTTTGGAAACCAATACCACTTCGCGTGGTGCGAACTGTTGGCGCAGCGCGTCTACGACGCCCAAAATTTGGTTATCGGCCTTGCCCTGCGGCAGGCTGGTCGGCAACGTGTAATCCAGCGTCTGGGTCTGGAAAAACAGCTTGCCTTTGGCCTCACGGTGACCCGTGGTGTGGAGTTGTAAACCCACGCCAATGTCGGCCCCATTGGTGCCCGCCAAGGCATCCAGGCTGCGGCTGGTTTGGCGTGCATTGCGCGCGACTTCGGTCATGCCTTTCTTGTGACCGTCCAGCTCTTCGAGAACGATCATGGGCAAGAAAATGTCATGTTCCTCGAAACGGAACAGACACATCGGGTCGTGCATCAAGACATTGGTGTCGAGCACGAACAATTTGGTTGGCCCCGTCGACTTGATGCGCCGAGGTTTCGGCGAAGTACGAGTGGCACCACCACGCTGAGTTTCAACCGTTTCGCCGTTGATGGTGGCCCCCCTGTCAATGACCTTGCCTTGAGGTCCGCGTGGTGCAGGTGCGTTGTCCAAGGTCTCGCCCAATCGATCTAAATTGCTCTTAACACTTGCTTCGCGCACGGCACGCTCTGGCGGATGGACGGGCAATACCTGCCGGGCCACTGGGTGCTGTGCGAGGGGTTCGCTCTCAGTCTTGCGGGATGATTTGACGGCGCTGCGGGTCGGTGTGTCATAGGCGGCCGGAGTGAGCAAAGCGGCGCGCTTGGAGGGGGCAGGAGGCAAAGGCATGGTGAATGGGGCTCGTGGTGATGAGTTTGAAAAATAACGTGGTCAGCAGAGAGCTATTTAAGAGGCATTCGCTTTGCACAAAACTAAAAGAATGCAGAAAAGCGGCATCGCCGTGTTGGCGTAACACGGAACTGACACAAACGTGACCGACCAAAAATGAAAAAGCCGCCTTGAGCCAAGGCGGCTTTTGTTTGATCTGTAAAGTCTTTGCGCTGGGGCATGAACTCATTATGCATGAGCCTCAGTCAACCCCAAAATGGGACTCAACTAAAGCTAGAGGCTTTGACAGGTCCCCATCAGACGGTCTTTTTAAGCGCCTTAACAGCCTTGAGCACATCATCGACATGCCCTGGTACTTTCAGGCCGCGCCACTCTTCTTTCAACAGGCCATCCGCCCCAACGAGAAAGGTGCTGCGCTCAATGCCCTTGACTTTCTTGCCGTACATAATTTTATTTTTGACGACACCAAACATGTGGCACATTTTTTCTTCGGTGTCGGCAATCAACTCAAACGGCAATTCAAGTTTCAATTTGAATTCATCATGCGACTTCATGTTGTCGCGCGAGACACCAAACACAGCAGCACCCGCCTTGACGAAATCTTTGTACTTGTCACGAAACTGCATGGCCTCGGTGGTGCAGCCGGGCGTATTGTCTTTGGGGTAAAAATACAGCACCATGGTTTTGCCAAGGTGTGTGGTGTTAGAGACTTTAATGCCGCTGGTGGCATTTGCTTCAAATTCGGGGAGGAGTTTGTTGACAACGATCGCCATATATAACTTGAGTCTCTTGTGCAGAATTTGTCAGGCATGATGGAAGGCGCCACAAGACCACAGTTAATACGTCACTGTGACAGCATCTGCAGCGCCCCTACCGCAACCCGCTATTTTACCCCGAAAACAGGTGTTTCCTTACAGTTTGGCTGCCCTGATTCGGTCAGGTCTTGTTGCGCATATTCTGGCTTTGTCAGGCAGGGGGCTCAATCAACAGGGCCAGAACTACATCGCGCCCTTCTCCCGCCAAGATGTTGTAGGTGCGGCAAGCGGCTTGCGTGTCCATGGTCTCGATGCCAATACGCTGTGAATACAGCGAGGCCAGCCAATCGGGTTGGGGAAACCGGATGCGGTCCCCACTGCCAAAAATGACCAGTTCAGGCGCTTGATCGGTCAGCAGCGCAAAGTGGGCAGCCGACAGCTTTTCAAAGCGATCACAAGCCCATGCGAAGCGCTGGCCACGGGAACCCAACACGACGCTGGTCTCAATCTTTTCCGCGCCTACCCGAACCCATCCTGGCCCATAGCCGCTGATGGATTGAACGTCGAATTTATCGGGTTGAATTTTCATGAATGAGACGATCGTCTGGATGAGGTTGATGTGTTTGCTGCACTGCACTAAGCCAGTGCTGAACTGTGGTCAAATTATAGGTTTCGCCCAAGCAAGGTCGTTGGGCGACACGTATTTCCGTCGTCATCACCATCACCACCCGGAGGGCCTTTGAAAACCATCACCAAATCCGCCAAGCTGGCCAACGTGCTTTATGACATCCGTGGCCCGATCATGGACGCGGCGCGCCAGATGGAAGACGAAGGCCAGAAGATCATCAAACTCAACCTGGGCAACCTCGCGGTGTTTGGTTTTGATGCCCCTGAAGAAATTCAGCAGGACATGATCCGCAACCTGCCCAACTCGGCCGGCTATTCAGATAGCAAGGGCATCTTTGCTGCGCGCAAGGCGGTCATGCACGAGACCCAAAAACAGGGCATCGTGGGCGTGACGCTGGATGACATTTACCTCGGCAATGGCGCGAGCGAATTGATCACCATGGCCACCAATGCCTTGCTGGACAACGGCGACGAGTTGTTGTTGCCGATGCCCGATTACCCACTATGGACGGCCGCCACCAGTCTGTCTGGCGGAACCCCCGTGCACTACCTGTGTGACGAGGCCAATGGCTGGAGCCCGTGTCTGGACGACATCCGCGCCAAGATCACACCACGCACAAAAGGCATCGTGGTGATCAACCCCAACAACCCGACGGGGGTCATGTATTCCGACGCCACGCTGCACGGCATTGTTGCCATCGCGCGGGAGTTTGGTCTGGTGATTCTGGCGGATGAGGTGTACGACAAGGTTTTGTACGACGGCGTGAAGCACACAGCCATGGCCAGTTTGTCGCACGATGTGTTGACGCTCACCTTCAACTCGCTGAGCAAGAGCTATCGCTCGTGTGGGTACCGCGCGGGCTGGATGATTGTGTCGGGCGACAAGCGCGTCGCCACCGATTACATCGAAGGCTTGAACATGCTCTCCAACATGAAGCTGTGCTCCAACGTGCCAGGCCAGTGGGCGATTCAAACAGCGCTGGGTGGCTACCAAAGCATCAACGATCTGGTGTGTGAAGGCGGTCGCCTGCGCCGTCAGCGCGATTTGGCTTATGCGCTGATCACGGCCATCCCTGGTGTGAGTTGTGTCAAGCCCAGCGCAGCTTTGTACATGTTTCCCAAGCTCGACCCGGTGATTTACCCCATTGCCGATGACCGGCAATTCTTTCTGGAATTGCTGCGCGAAACCCGCGTGATGCTGGTGCAGGGCACGGGCTTTAACTGGCCCGCGCCAGACCATTTCCGCATTGTGTTTTTACCGCATGAAGATGACCTGCGCGAGGCCATTGGCCGCATCGCCAAGTTTCTGGAAGGCTACCGCAGGAGCCATGGCGCCCAGGCGTTGACCAGCTCATCGGCCGTATTGTCAGTAACCCAGGCTGCTATAAAATTAGTAGCTACACGCGCCTGATCGACGGGGACTAGCGCCCTCTTTTATTTAAATATCTCACATGAAACCCATTCAAGTAGGCCTTCTGGGCATCGGCACCGTTGGCAGCGGCACCTTCAACGTTTTGCGCCGCAACCAGGAAGAAATCAAACGCCGTGCCGGTCGCGGTATAGAGATCACCATGGTGGCTGATCTGGACGTGGCCCGAGCGCAATCGGTCGTCGGGCCGGACGTGAAAGTCGTGAACGACGCGCGCGCCGTCATTGCCAACCCCGACATCGACATCGTTATTGAATTGATCGGCGGCTATGGCATCGCCAAACAGTTGGTGCTCGACGCCATTGCAGCCGGCAAACACGTAGTGACCGCCAATAAGGCGTTGCTGGCCGTGCATGGCACAGAGATATTTGCCGCTGCCCATGCCAAGGGCGTGATGGTCGCGTTTGAAGCAGCTGTGGCCGGTGGTATCCCCATCATCAAGGCGCTGCGTGAAGGCCTGACGGCCAACCGCATCCAGTGGATTGCCGGCATCATCAACGGCACCACCAACTTCATCCTGAGCGAGATGCGCAACAAAGGGCTGGACTTCTCCACCGTGCTCAAGCAGGCGCAAGCCCTGGGCTATGCCGAGGCCGACCCCACGTTTGACATTGAAGGCGTAGACGCCGCCCACAAGGTCACGCTGATGTCGGCCATCGCATTTGGTATCCCAGTGCAGTTTGAAAAGGCCTATGTGGAAGGCATCACCAAACTGGGGGCCGCAGACATCAAATATGCCGAGCAACTGGGCTATCGCATCAAGCTGTTGGGCATCACCAAACGGGCGATGGTGAACGGCAAGGAAGGCATTGAGCTGCGCGTGCACCCTAGCTTGATCCCGGCCAAGCGCCTGATTGCGAATGTGGAAGGTGCCATGAACGCTGTGGTCGTTCATGGCGATGCCGTGGGAACCACGCTCTACTACGGCAAAGGTGCGGGCAGCGAGCCGACCGCCAGCGCGGTGATTGCCGACCTAGTGGACATCACCCGTCTGCACACGGCTGATGCTGCCCAGCGCGTGCCACATCTGGCATTCCAGCCCCACACCATGGACCAGGCCATGAGCGACCTGCCGGTGCTGGCCATGAGTGAGGTAGTGACCAGCTATTATTTGCGGTTGAACGTGGCCGACGAAGCCGGTGTGCTAGCCAAAGTCACCGGCATTTTGGCCGAGGCGGGCATTAGTATCGATGCAGTGTTGCAGCGGGAATCTGACGAAGTGGATGAAGTTGGCGGCGAAGGTAAAGAGGGTGTACCTGCGGTTGCGCAAACCGATCTGATCCTGCTGACTCACGATTGCGTGGAAGCCAAGATGAACGATGCGATTGCGCAAATGCAGGCATTGCCCGCTGTGCTGGCTCCCATCGTGCGTATTCGCAAGGAAGAGTTGGCCTGATGCTGTACCTGTCAACCCGCGCAGCCCCAGGCAACACCGAGCGCAAACGTTTTTGCGACATTCTGCTTGAAGGCCTGGCCCCGGACGGCGGTCTGTACCTGCCGGAGTCCTACCCGCAAATAGACAGCGCAACGCTGGCCAAATGGCGGGAACTGAGCTACGCGGATTTGGCGTTCGAGACTTTGTCGCTCTATATCGACGACATTCCCGCCGATGACTTGCGCGCCATTTGTCGCAAGACCTACACCGAAGCCGTGTTCGGCACCCAGGAAATTGTGCCGTTGCGCAAGGTGGACGACGCTTCAACAGGCACGGCGTGCACGGTGCTTTATCTCGAAGCTCTGTCCAACGGCCCCACGCTGGCGTTCAAGGACATGGCCATGCAGTTGCTGGGCAACCTGTTTGAGTTTGAGCTGGACCGTCGCGGTACCGAGCTCAACATTCTGGGCGCCACCAGTGGCGACACCGGCAGTGCGGCCGAATATGCCATGCGAGGGAAAAAAGGCGTGCGGGTGTTCATGACCAGCCCGGCCGGGCGCATGAGCCCCTTCCAGCAGGCTCAAATGTTCAGCCTGATGGACGCCAACATCCACAACATCGCTGTTGACGGCGTGTTTGACGACTGCCAGGACATGGTCAAGGCCGTCAGCAACGACTTGGACTTCAAGCGCACCTACAAGATTGGCACGGTCAACAGCATCAACTGGGCGCGGTTGATGGCGCAAGTTGTCTATTATTTTGCTGGATATTTCCAGGCAACAAATGTCGCCCCCACGCTTGCGACTTCGTCTGCTGCGCTGCCCCCCGAGGGGGCTAATTTCCCTAGGGGCGGCCCGTCGGGAAATTCCGCTTCTTCTTTGCAGAAGGTCAGTTTCACTGTGCCCTCTGGCAACTTCGGCAACGTTTGCGCCGGTCACGTGGCCCGCATGATGGGATTGCCGATTGAAAAACTGGTCGTGGCCACGAATGAAAACGACGTGCTCGATGAGTTCTTCCGCACCGGCGTTTACCGCGTGCGCGGCAGTGCGGATACGCACGAGACCTCCAGTCCGTCCATGGACATCTCCAAAGCCTCGAACTTCGAGCGTTTTGTGTTTGACCTGCTGGGCCGCGATGGCGTCAAAACCAAAGCGCTGTTTGGTGATGCGCTCTCTAAGTCAGGCCGCTTTGATCTGTCTGCCGACCCTTTGTTCAAAGAGGCGGCCGCGCGCTACGGCTTTGCCAGCGGCAAGAGCACCCACGCCAATCGTCTGGACACGATTCGCCATACGTTTGCGACCTCGCACACGATGATCGACACTCACACAGCCGATGGCCTGAAGGTGGCGCGTGAGCATCTCGAACCGGGTGTGCCGATGATTGTTCTTGAAACCGCATTGCCTATCAAATTTGCCGGCACCATTGTTGAAGCGCTGGGGCAGGAGCCAACCCGGCCGCCTAAGTTTGAAGGGATTGAAGCTCTGCCAAAGCGGGTGGTCAACATGGTGGCTGATGCAGAGGCCGTCAAGGCTTATATTCGGCAAAATTGCGATTAAATTTGGCAGAAGTCCCCGTATTTATTGAATAGTTTGCTATCTATTGTGTAGCAAATCAAGTTTTCAGAGAACCTTAATTCATGAACGTTATCGGCATCGCAGGCTTTTCTGGTTCTGGCAAAACAACTCTGGTTGAAGGTTTAATTGCCGGCTTGCGCCTGCGTGGGCAACGGGTGTCGGTGGTCAAACACGCGCATCACAAGTTTGACATCGACCATGCTGGCAAAGACACTTTTCGCCACCGCGAGGCCGGTGCCTTTGAAGTGGTGGTGGCGTCTGACAAGCGGTTGGCCTTGTTGCGTGAATTTGAGAAGCCTGCGCAGCTGACCGTGCACCAGTTGATTGCCGAGTTGTACGACGGCGTGGATTGGGTGCTGGTCGAGGGTTTCAAGCAAAGTGACTTGCTCAAACTCGAAGTCTGGCGGGCCGACAGCAACAAACCTGCACGTTATGTGGACGACGACTTCGTGGTGGCCATTGCCACTGATTCGCCCGACCAATTGCCCCAGGCGACCCAGTTGCCCATTCTGGATCTCAACGACCCGCTGGCCGTGGTCGAATGGCTGACCACCAACGCTTCGCGCTTTGACTATCAACTGGAGAGATACGCGTGACTCTCGACGCTAGCCCACCCCTTGGAGCCCGCCTGGCGCTGAAATCTCTGGACGATGCGCTGGCCGAATTGCTTGGTCATGCCATGGTGCGACCGGTTTCTGAACAGGTTTCAACTTTTGATGCTGATGGTCGGGTGCTGGCACAGGACGTGGTGTCAAGCCTGCACGTGCCGCCGCAAGATAACAGTGCCATGGATGGCTACGCGGTTCGGTGCGAAGACGTGCAGCAGAGCGGCGCATTGCTGCAGGTCAGCCAGCGCATTGCGGCGGGCAGCAGCGGCAAGCCTTTGGGCGTCAAAAATGCCGCACGTATCTTTACGGGTGCGCCCATCCCGCCAGGAGCTGATGCCGTGGTCATGCAGGAAGACTGCAACATCGTGAATGGCCTGATCGGGCAGGGCGGCAGCCAGGTGGTACTGGGTGATGTGCGGGTCAATGCCGTGCCCCAAGTCGGCCAGTGGATTCGCCGTGCCGGTGAAGATGTGCAGCAGGGTGCGGTAGTGCTCTCAAAAGGAGAGCGTCTAACGCCCGCTGCACTTGGACTTGCAGCCAGTATTGGCATGAATTCTCTGCTTGTCGGGCGCCAGCCCCGGGTGGCGCTTTTCTCCACCGGTGACGAGTTGGTCATGCCCGGCGATGTGGCCCCGCAGGATATGAAACCCGGTGCCATTTACAACTCCAATCGCTTCTTTCTGCGCGCTTTGCTGGTGCGCTTGGGTTGCAAGGTGACGGACTTTGGCATCGTGCCAGACCGGCTGGAAGCCACTTTGCAGGCGCTGCGCCGGGCGTCGAGTGACCATGATTTGGTTTTGACCAGCGGTGGTGTCTCCGTGGGTGAAGAAGACCATATCAAGCCCGCTGTTCAAGCCCTGGGTGCGTTGAACCTGTGGCAGATTGCCATCAAGCCCGGCAAGCCGTTTGCCTATGGCCGGATTCACAGACCCGTGCCGACTGAGCCGGTCCAAGCCGGAGATCGCGTGCCAAGCCCAGCGACCGGCTCAGGGCGAACGGATTCCTGTCACTTCATGGGCTTGCCCGGCAACCCGGTGTCGAGTTTCATCACGTTTTTGGTCTTGGTGCGGCCTTTCTTGCTGCGATTGCAGGGCGTGACCGATGTGGCGCTG
>JANOLC010000148.1:0-1834 GCA_031419575.1 Burkholderiales bacterium
TCGGCAATGCCGCCCACGGCGTTTTTGAGCACGTCATTGGCGTGTTTGAACGACTCGTCTTGCGTGGTGTCTTCGTCCAGCACGTCAAGCAACTTCTCATTGAGCACAACGATCAAGGAGTCCACATTGGCTTCCAGCTCGGCTAAGCCCGCCTCGGCGTTGCTCATGCGCCGACCGCCTTCAAATTCAAACGGTTTGGTGACCACGCCCACGGTCAAAATACCCATCTCGCGCGCAATGCGGGCAATCACAGGGGCAGCCCCCGTGCCTGTGCCGCCGCCCATACCGGCGGTGATAAACAGCATGTGCGCGCCATCGATGGCCGCGCGAATGTCTTCAATGGCTTGTTCTGCGGCATCGCGGCCTTTGTCTGGCTTGTTGCCAGCACCCAGACCGGTCACGCCCAATTGCACGGTTTTGTGGGCTCCGCTGGTGCTTAACGCTTGCGCGTCGGTGTTGGCACTGATGAATTCCACGCCCTGCACGCCGCGCTCAATCATGTGCTCGACCGCGTTGCCGCCGCCACCACCCACGCCGATCACCTTGATCTGGGTGCCCATGTTGAACGCTTCCTCTTCAATCATTTCGATGCTCATGTGTTTCTCCTGAATTGCAGTTGCCAAAAATTAAAACGAATACTTGTTGTGTTGTTTGGGGTCATGAAGGCGGCCCTGTGCACCGCCATCGCCATTGCCAATGCGGACTACCTCTTGCGAGCCAGATTTTTGAATGCATGGCTAAAAATTACCCACAAACCAGTCTTTGACCTGGCCAAAGGCGGTTTTCATGGAGCCATTTTTCTGCGCCACTTTGAAGCCGCGCATGCGGGCCAAGCGGGCCTCTTCCAGCAGGCCCATCACCGTGGCAGCGCGTGTTTGCGCGACCATGTCAGCCAGCGAGCCCCGGTATTTGGGGATACCCCGGCGCACGGGTTTCAAAAAGATGTCTTCCCCCAGCTCCAGCATGCCGGGCATGACGCAGCTGCCGCCCGTGAGCACGATGCCGCTGGACAACACCTCTTCATAACCCGAGCCGCGAATGACTTGTTGCACCAGCGAGAAGATCTCTTCTACGCGTGGCTCAATTACACCAGCGAGCGCCTGGCGGCCCAGCATGCGCGGGCCCCGGTCGCCCAGGCCGGGCACCTCGACCTGCGTGTCGGGGTCGGCCAGCAGCTGCTTGGCGCAACCGCTCTCAACCTTGATTTCTTCCGCGTCTTTGGTGGGCGTACGCAGGGCCATGGCGATGTCGCTGGTGATCAAGTCACCCGCAATCGGGATCACGGCCGTGTGGCGAATCGCTCCGTTGGTGAAGATGGCCACATCGGTGGTGCCGGCGCCAATATCCACCACGGCCACACCCAGCTCGCGCTCGTCTTCTGTCAACACCGCCAGGCTGCTGGCCAGCGGGTTGAGCATGAGCTGCTCTACCTCCAGGCCGCAGCGACGCACGCATTTGATAATGTTCTCAGCGGCGCTTTGTGCCCCGGTCACGATGTGCACTTTGGCTTCCAGGCGGATGCCGCTCATGCCGATGGGCTCTTTCACATCCTGCCCGTCAATGATGAACTCCTGGGACTCCACCAGCAGCAACTTTTGATCGGATGAGATGTTGATGGCCTTGGCCGTTTCCACCACACGCGCCACGTCCGCCTGGGTGACTTCACGGTCTTTCACAGCCACCATGCCGCTGGAATTGATGCCACGGATATGGCTGCCGGTGATGCCGGTGTACACGCGCGCAATCTTGCAATCTGCCATCAGCTCGGCTTCTTTCAATGCCTGCTGAATACTCTGCACTGTCGCATCAATATTGACCACCACGCCGCGCTTGA
>JANOLC010000149.1:0-8200 GCA_031419575.1 Burkholderiales bacterium
CTCAGGGTGACTTCAAGCGCGTTGTCGGCCAGGCGAAACGCCTGTGATGCATCAAACGCAAACGGCCATGAGGTGTCAGGTTTGTGCTCATATGACAGCAAGGCAAAGCGGTCATCCGCCTCCAGCACCGCCCAGGGACGCTGCCAGCCTACGCCGTGAATGGCGTGTGGCTCGTCACCAAAGTTTTTGACCAACGGGTGGCTGGTGCCGTTCCATTGCAAAGAAGCGTGACCCACACGGTTGGAAAACGGCACCAGCGGGTAGCTGCCCGATTGGCGAACCGAGGTCAATTGGCTGGCACCGGGCGAGCGCAAAACAGGTATGCCGTCAAACCACAGACCGGCGATGCAGGCGCCCAAGGCAGGGGCAATTTCGCAGCGAAATAAGCCGGCGGTCAGCACAGTGCTTGGTGTCATGGTGGAGTCTCCTGCTGGGTATTGTGCACTGCGAGTTGGTGGCATGAATTGCCCAAAAAGAAACCCGCAAAAGCCAAGGCTCTTGCGGGTTTCAAGTGGGTTGGGGGTGCTGGATGGTCAGCTACCTGTGGCCCCCACTGGCACAACCCAATCGATGACGAACTGGCTTAGCGGTTGTAAGCGGTCTCACCATGAGAGGTGATGTCCAGGCCTTCGCGCTCATCTTCTTCGCTGACACGCAGGCCAATGGTCAAGTCCACCAGCTTGAAAGCGACAAACGACACCACACCCGACCACACGATGGTCAACAACACAGCTTTGGCCTGAATCCACACTTGGCCCATGATGGAGTAATCCGCCGCGGTGACCATACCAGCCGTCACCCAATCAGCCACGTAGCCTGGGCCCCCCAGGGAAGGGGAGTTGAACACACCGGTCAACAAGGCACCGACGATACCGCCGATACCGTGTACGCCGAACACATCCAGTGAGTCATCCGCGCCCAGCATTTTCTTCAGGCCATTGACACCCCACAGGCAGGCAAAACTGGCAATGGCACCAATGATCAGCGCACCACCAATGCCCACGTTACCAGCCGCTGGCGTAATTGCCACCAGACCAGCCACCGCACCCGAGGCAGCACCCAGCATGGAGGCCTTGCCACGCATCAGCGACTCACCCACACACCAGGCCAACACAGCCGCGGCGGTTGCACCAAAGGTGTTGATGAAGGCCAGTGCGGCGAAGCCGTTGGCTTCCAGCGCCGAACCGGCGTTGAAACCAAACCAACCCACCCACAGCAGCGAGGCACCGACCATGGTTAATGTCAGGCTGTGAGGCGCCATGGCTTCCTTGCCGTAACCAATGCGCTTACCCACCATGAATGCACCCATCAAACCAGCGACCGCTGCGTTGATGTGCACCACGGTGCCGCCTGCAAAGTCCAGCGCACCGGTCTGCCAGACGTAGCCAGCTTTGGCGGTCATGGCATCCACCACTTCCTTGGACGAATCGGCGTCAGGGCCCATCCAGAACCACACCATGTGCGCGATCGGTGCGTAGGAGAAGGTGAACCACAACACCATGAACATCAGCACGGCTGAGAACTTCATGCGTTCGGCGAAGGCACCCACGATCAGCGCGCAGGTAATACCGGCGAACGTGGCCTGGAAGGCGGCAAACACGATCTCGGGAATCACGACGCCTTTGCTGAAGGTGGCCGCATTGGCAAAGGTGCCGGCCGCGTTGTCCCAAACGCCTTTCATGAACAGGCGATCAAACCCACCCACAAACGCGTTGCCTTCGGTAAATGCCAGGCTGTAGCCGTAGATGAACCACAGCACCACAATCATCGAGAACGTGACCATGACTTGCATCAGCACCGACAGCATGTTTTTGCTGCGCACCAAGCCACCGTAGAACAGGGCCAGGCCCGGCACGGTCATCAAAATGACCAGCAGGGTAGAGACCATCATCCAGGCCGTGTCGCCCTTGTTGGGCACGGGGGCAGGCGCTGCGGCGGCACTGGCTGCTCCGGCCGGTGCGGGAGCCGCAGCAGGCGCAGCGGCAGGGGCGGCGGCATCAGCGGGTTTGGCTTCAGCCGAGGCGGAAACAGCAGGAGCGGATGCTGCAGGTGCCTGGGCAATGGCCATCGTGCCACTTGCCAGCAGACTCAAGCCCAACGCGAGGGAGGCGAGTAGTTTTTTCATGTTTCTGTTCTCTTTGATGAGTTTTTTGTAATAAGCGCGACGGCTTTACAGCGCTTCTTTGCCGGTCTCACCGGTACGGATACGCACCACCTGCTCCAGGTTGTACACAAAGATCTTGCCGTCACCGATCTTGCCGGTGCGGGCAGCACCCTCAACCGCCTCAATGACCTGGTCGACCAGCTCGTCGGCAATGGCGGCTTCAATCTTGACCTTGGGCAAAAAGTCCACCACATACTCAGCACCGCGGTACAGCTCGGTGTGGCCTTTTTGGCGACCGAAGCCTTTGACCTCGGTCACGGTGATACCCTGAACGCCAATGGCCGACAAAGCTTCCCGCACCTCGTCGAGCTTGAATGGCTTGATGATGGCCGTTACTAATTTCATAGGTTCTCCTTCGTTGTAGTTGGGGGATTAAAAGCTGTATTTGACGCCAATGGCTGCCCCGCCCTTGCCAAGGAAGTTGGTGTTGCCGTTGGTGTTGGCGTAAAAAGTCTGATTTCCGTCCGTTCCGTAAGCAGACAAGCTAGCCGAGAGTCCGCTTCCAAAATCTTTGGACAGCGTCAAGGAGTAGTCCGAGTAATCACCCAAATTACTGGCCTGGCCCAAAACTTTTTGACGACCCACGTGAGGCGTCAGAGAGAAACCACTACCGAGATCAAACGTAGCACTCAGGTCGACGTAATTGCTGCCCGTGCTGTTCAGGAAACCCAAAAAGCTGCCTGTGCTTTGGCTGTATTTCAAAGTAACAACGCTGTAGGTCAAGGCACCGTAGAACTCTGTGGTGTTCGCATCGGTCACGGTACCAGCCCCGGGGGTTCCAGCTGCACCGGAGTTGTTACCAGGATACATGTAGCCAATCAGGCCCACGTCAAAGCCCAAACCGCTCATGATTTCGCCTTTGAAACCACCGTAAATATCAAGCTCCCAATCACCATTGGAGGCACCATTGAACTGTTTGACCCAGCTCACATTGGATGCCCAAGTACCCACATAAAACCCGCTTTTATGCGTGAAATCGACGCCCCCTTGCAATGCACCGCCGAAGTTGGTCTGGGTCATCCCACGGAAGCGATAGTCACTCACCACACCCACGTTGAACCCTAACGTGTAATCAGGCTCAGGGGCCTTGGTCTGGGCCATAGCGCCCGTGGCGACGAACACACCGGCGACGAGGGCAGCAAGTTTCAGGGAGGGGTTAAATTTCAGGTTCATGGAAGACTCCGGCAAGGTTGAAAAAGGTAACACCAAGCCACTATGCACAGACCATGCCAATCAAGTTTTCTGGCGACCGCCCCCACGCCCGTCAACCGAATACCTTCATTGACGTTATGATATCTGTATAAATAAACAGTACGCACGTTATTGGTGCGATAAACGAGAGGAAACACCCCATGAGCTTATCTTTGGTGCAAAGCCGTGCCCTGCTGGGGTTAGAGGCCGCTGCGGTCACCGTTGAGGTGCACTTGGCCAACGGTTTGCCCAGCTTCACGCTGGTGGGGCTGGCCGATATTGAGGTGAAAGAGGCCCGTGAACGGGTGCGCTCCGCCATTCAAAACTCGGGGCTGGACTTTCCCAACAACAAAAGAATCATTGTCAATTTGGCCCCGGCCGATTTGCCCAAAGACTCGGGTCGCTTCGATTTGCCCATCGCCTTGGGCATTTTGGCGGCCAGCGGGCAAGTGGACGCCACCAAACTGGCAGGGCACGAGTTTGCCGGCGAGCTGTCTTTGTCTGGCGAGCTGCGACCGGTACGCGGCGCGCTAGCCATGAGCCTGGCCCTGCACGCTGGCAAGGTAGTCACCAAACTGGTGTTACCGCCCGACAGCGCGGAAGAGGCCGCGCTGGTGCCTGATGCTCACGTCTATCGAGCGCGTCATTTGCTTGACGTGGTCAATCACTTTCTCCCCGATGTACCGGGTGCGGTGCCACCGGAACCCACCGAAGGCTGGTCACGGGCCAGCGCCCAACCCATCGCTGCGGCGGTGCACTACCCGGACATGGCAGACGTCAAGGGTCAGTCCGGTGCCAAACGCGCACTTGAAATTGCAGCGGCTGGCGGTCACAGCCTGTTGCTCATGGGGCCACCGGGTTCGGGCAAGTCCATGTTGGCACAACGTTTTGCCGGTTTGCTGCCGCCCATGACCACGATTGAAGCCCTGCAAAGCGCGGCAGTGGTGTCGTTGGGCGGCCGTTTTTCGCTGGCCAAATGGGCGCAGCGTCCCACCAGCTCGCCGCATCACACGGCCAGCGCGGTGGCGTTGGTGGGTGGTGGCTCCCCACCGCGCCCCGGTGAAATCTCTCTGGCCCACAACGGCGTTCTGTTTTTGGATGAGCTGCCCGAGTTCCCCCGCGCGGCGCTGGAAGCCCTGCGCGAGCCGCTGGAGAGCGGCACCATCACCATCTCGCGGGCGGCGCGACGCTCGGAATTCCCGGCGCGCTTTCAGATGATTGGCGCGATGAACCCCTGCCCTTGCGGCTTTTTGGGCTCATCGCAAAAGCCCTGCCGCTGCACGCCTGACCAAGTGGCACGTTACCAAGGCAAGCTGAGCGGCCCGCTGGTCGACCGCATTGATCTGCATATTGAAGTGCCCGCCCTGCCCAGTGACGAGCTGCTGCTTGGGTCCCCGGGTGAGTCCACCGAGAGCATCCGCGCGCGCTGCACTGCCGCCCGCGACCGCGCTATGGCACGTCAGGGCAAGTCCAACCAGGCGCTGCAAGGCAAAGAGATTGACGATTTTGTTTTGCTAGACCCGGCCGCGACCAAGTTTTTGAACGTGGCCGCCGCTCGCTTGGGCTGGTCAGCCCGCAGTACCCACCGCGCCCTGAAAGTGGCGCGCACCATCGCCGACCTGGCCGGGGCCCGCAGCACCCAGGTCACTCATGTGGCTGAGGCCATGCAATACCGGCGGGCGATACGCAGCAGCGGATGAACGTGATCGCTACTGAGTCAATAGCTAACTATTGATAATTGACGAGGACTTCAGCCTGTTTTTACCCCTATAAATCGGAATAATGAGGCAATGAACACCCCAGCCCCCTACAACCGCCGCCTGGTTGTAGGGCTGTCGGTGGCCCAGCTCATCAGTTGGGGCAGCATCTTCTATCTGTTCGCGCTGATCATGGCGCCGGTGGAGCGCGACCTCGGCTTGAGTCGGATGCAGTCGTCGGTCGCCTTCAGCCTGGCACTGCTGGCGGAGGGCTTGCTGGCATACCCGGTGGGCCGCCTGATTGACCGGGGCCACGAGCGTTGGGTGATGACCGGCGGCTCGCTGGTGTTGGGCCTCTGCCTGGTGCTGCACAGCGCAGTGACCCATACGGCGGGCTTTTACGCGATCTGGCTGGGCTTGGGGGTGGGCATGTCGGCCACGCTGTACACACCGGTGTTCTCGGTGGTCACGCGGCGTTTTCCCATGGACTTTCGCCGGGCCATCATCACGCTGACCTTTTTGGGGGGACTGGCCAGCACGGTGTTCATCCCGCTGGTGGCCTGGCTCATCGGACAGCTCGGCTGGCGGCATGCCTTGTGGCCGCTGGCGGCCCTGAACGTACTGGTGTGCGCCCCGCTGCACTTTCACCTGCTCAGGCAGGCACCCCGTCCCGCACGGTCTTATGCCAACCCACCAGGGCACATGACACGCTCACAAGCACTGTCTGCCCATCTGAACAGCGCACCTTTTTTGCTGCTGGGCGTCTTCGTAGTGTTGATGATGGCCGTGACCGCCGCACTTCCGACCCACATGGTGAACTTGCTGCGGGAGAGCGGCCTGTCCGAGACCTGGGCCATCGCCATCCCAGCCAGCATTGGTGGGATTCAGGTCATGGGACGGCTGCTGCTGTTCTTTTTTGAGCACCATTTCAATGTGCATACGGCCAATCGGCTGATTCCCTGCCTGGTGCCGCTGGGGCTGACCGCTTTGCTGCTGGCACTCTGGGCAGGCCCGACACAGGATGGGGCAACGCTGGTTTTCTTGTGTTGTTTCGTGCTGCTGTGGGGCATGGGCAATGGCATGTTGACCATCGTCAAAGGCACGGCCATGGCGCAATACGTCAGCCGGGATCACGTGGCCTCGCTCAACGGGGCGCTGGGCCTGCCCCTGGCTCTGGCCCGTGCAGCCGCCCCCATCGGCCTGGGGCTGATGTGGAGCCAGCAAACCGGCTACCAATATGGCATCTGGGTATTGCTGGGCTTGAGCGTTGCAGGCGTATTGGCACTGGCGCTGGCACAGCGCCTGTCAACCGCGCATCATCACTAGGTCCTCAGGCAACCTTCAGGACCAGTCAGCCCTGCCGGGGGGCAGGCTCTGCGGGCGTCGGGGCCACCGCTTTCACGGGCAGCGGATTGACCAGGCTGCCGTCTGGCAGTCGCAGGGAATTGCCTTCCACCGTGACCCTGGCACCGGCACTCACGGGTGCGGCCAGTTCCATCAGGCGGGTACTGCCGTCATCCATGCGAACCCGCACCTCGTAAAAAGTCTCTTTCTTCATCTTTTTCTCGACCTGGTTGCCCGCCCAACCACCGCCCAGTGCGCCCAGAATAGTGGCTGCGGTTTTGCCATCGCCGCCGCCCACCTGGTTACCCAGCACGGCACCCAACACACCACCGGCCACGGCACCCACACCCGAGCCTGCGGCCTCTCGCTGGATAGGGGCGGACGACTCCACCGTTGCACAGGCCACACAAAGGGGCTTGGCAGACTGCGCAACGACCGGGCCTGCAGCAACCACAGCGGGGGTTTGTGACTTCGCCTTGTCACTTTTGATTGCTACTGGTTTTGTAGCGATTTTTTCTTTGACCACGGGGACTTCAGCTGGTTTTTTAACCTCATCCTGCATGCCGGTCGGTTGGGGCGCGGGTGAGACTACTGGCACAGTCAGGGCGGCCACCTTGGGCTCGGACGGGTGCGTCTGCAGGTAGATGAGCCCGCCTCCCATAGCCAGCACGGCGGCACCCAGCAGGCCGACCGCCACCCACAGCGGTTTTGTGTTGGCGGCGTTGGAGTTGAGCGGAGACACGGACGTATTCATGGTGTTACCCTTTCATATTGATTTTTGAGCATTCAGCCTATTTGTAACGGCTGACACTGCAAAAGGTACACAAGCTAGGGCAGGCTTCACGCCCCGCTTTGTAAGCAGGCGTAATTTCGGCGTGTTTTGAAGGTCAAAACCCAAAAAATGTCACAACCTGCGGCACCACCCGGCTCACAGATTGGGTGCCAACAAACGCTGTAAATCCTGTTCGACCACGCCTTTGCGCGCCGCCAAGTCTTTGAGCTGATCATCACCAACCTTGCCCACATTGAAGTAGGTGCTATCGGGGTGGCCGATGTAGAAACCGCTCACGCTGGCGGCAGGCATCATGGCCAGGCTCTCGGTGAGCGACATGCCAATCTCGTCGCACTGCAACAGATCAAACATCTCGCGCTTCACGCTGTGGTCCGGGCAGGCCGGGTAGCCGGGGGCGGGACGAATGCCTTTGTATTTTTCGGCGATCAGGTCTGCCGGGGTGAGCGCTTCAGAGGGTGCATAACCCCACAGGTCGGTGCGCACGCGGTGGTGCAGGCATTCAGCAAACGCCTCGGCCAGGCGGTCGGCCAATGCCTTGAGCATGATGCTGGAGTAGTCATCCAAATCATCCTGAAAGTACTTTTCTTTCTTCTCGGCACCAATGCCCGCCGTGACGGCAAAAACACCAATGTAATCTTGAATTTTCGAACGATTTATGCCTGTAGTCCCCGTGGCATCTGAATTGTTTGCTATTAACTTCGTAGTGCTTGCCACCCCATGCTTCGGGGCAACAAAATCAGCCAAGCAGCGGCTGGGGCGCATCACGCCATCAATCACCTGCTTCTCGGCCTGCTGGCGCAAGCCGTGCCAGGTCATGGCCACTTCGGCGCGGGTGTCGTCGGTATAGAGCTCAATGTCGTCGTCGTTCACACTGTTGGCCGGATACAGGCCGATAACGCCATTGGCGGTAAGCCATCGGCCTTCGATCAGACGCTTGAGCATGCGCTGGCCATCGGCGTAAACACGCACGGCCTCTGTGCCCACGACCTCGTCTTTGAGGATCCCCGGGAA
>JANOLC010000150.1:0-10050 GCA_031419575.1 Burkholderiales bacterium
ATAGTTGCGCGTGATCCAGGCCAGTCGGCGCGACAAGGTGACGTGCTCAATCATGACCCCTTTGGGGCGACCCGTGGAGCCCGAGGTGAACAGCACATAGGCCAAGTCACCCGGCGTGGGACTCGAGTTGGATATGGAAACCGGGTCAGTGTTGTCGGGGTGCGCCAACTCCGAGTCCGTGACCAGTGTGCAGGCGTGCAGGTGATTCAACCGGTCGGTGCTACGCTCCTGAATCAGCAAAGCAATCGCTTCGCTGGCTTTCAAAATGTCGGCTAACCGGGCAATGGGCGCATCAACATCCAGCGGCAAAAAGGCTGCGCCGGCTTTGGCAATTGCCAAAATAGACACCACCATATCGGGGGAACGCTCAATCGCCAGCGCCACAATTTTGTCTTTACCGGCTCCCGCTGCGATGAGGCGGCCAGCCAACTGGTTGGCTTGTAAATTCAGCTCGCCATAAGTCAAACCACCGCCGTCCCAAACAACCGCGCTGGCTTGTGGGCGCAGATTCACCTGCCGCTCGAACTGAACAATGAACGGCTCAGTGGCTGGGTGTGTGATCGGGTAATAGATGATGTCGGCGTGAAGACCATCCAGCAACCTGGCCTTTTCTGGCCCCGGCATCAGGGGCAGTGTGGCGATGCGTGCATCGGGTTGGTCAATCAACGCCTCCACCAGCTGCCACACGCGGGGGCCGAGCAACGCCGCTTCGTCGGCTGAGAAACAAGCCTCACTGGCCTCCAGCACCAGTTCAACGTCTTCGTCTTCATTGAAGTCACACACCGTGGCACTCAATGGGTAGCGGGCCGTGCCAGCAAACACTTGACGCGAGTTGGTCATTTTGGCTTCGCCAAAGAGCAGCTTGTAGTCTTGTCGTTCGAACGACAGCAGCAAGTCAAACAGGCCATCACGCCCGGTGCGAATCATCTCCAGCTTTCGCCCCAACTCACTCAAGGGGTAACGTGGGTGGCGCAAGGCGCCGCGCGCAGACGCTGCCACGCGGGTCAAAAACTCCGCGCTGGTCATGCAGGGAGTGAGCGCGGAAGTAAGTGCAACGGGTATGGCCATCACCCCCACAAACATACCCAAGGTTTCTTTAAAACGTCGGCCCCCCCGGTTCAACGTGGGGACACCGACCACAACCTCGTCACGCTCATTGATATGGCCAAAATACAACGCCAGCGCAGCCAAAAACAGATTGAACGGTGTCACGCCATGTTGCGTGGCTTTGAGGGCAACGCGTCGATAGTCTGACCGTGCAATGCGCTGCACCACCAGCCGCGATGGTGGCAAAACGTGCAAGCTGGGCTGGTTGTAGCGTCGCTCAACCAAAGGATCTGGCAGACTTGGAATTTGACGGTGCCAGAAAGCCGCGTCACGCTCAAACGCAGCTGACTGCCGGTAGGCATTGGATTCTTCAATGAAGTCGCTGTACCGCAATGGCTCTGGAGCAGCTTGAACGGCATCGTCGCCCAACGCCTGCGCGTTGTAAATCTCGCTCCAGCGCTGAAACACCAGTGACGTGCCCCAACCGTCCATCACCAAATGGTGGAACTGAATGGAGATGCCATGCAACTGGTCATTGGCCCGGATGACGGCAAAACGCCAGGGTGGCGTGGTTCCTAAAACAAATGGGTTCTTGATCCGTTGATGCCACCAATCGCGCACGGCTTGCGCTGGGTCGGGCTGCCCGCTCACGTCCACCCATTCGAGCTGGGGCTCTGCGTGGGCCAACAACGTCTGAGTTCCGTCCGCATGCGGAACCAGCCGCAACGCCTGGTGGCCTGCCACCAACCGCACCAGCGCATGCTTCAGTCGTTCAAAATCAAGAGTCCCTGCCAGCATAGTTCCGCCACCAATGTTCAGGTGCACGCTGTCCGGCCAGGTCCGCTGGTCCAGCCACACCTCGCGCTGGCTCAGCGATAGCGGTAGCGTCTGGTCGCTTAACTTTTGCGTTGCCATTCCTGGATTTTTTTCATGGCGTATTGGTAGCCTACTTCGGCAATCTCATCCGCCCTGCGGTAACTCATCATCGAGAACTCGGCCACGGGGGGCTCCAGGTAATGGTCAGCCTGCGCAATCGTGCGGCCTCGCTGGTTGAGCCCACCGATATGTCCTGCCCGGTAAAGAATGTCGGCAATGCTGGGCGACGGGTGCTTGCCGGGCGAAAAGTAACCCTTCAACGTGCTCCAGACGGACAGGCGTTTCAAGTTGGGGTCAACGGCCATGACCTCTTGCACGTCCACATCAATGGCAATGATGGTGCCATTTCCCCGCCTGCGCTCTAGCGGCGTGCCCAGGCGCATGCGCATGGCATCAACCGGCACATTTTCAAGAATGGCCCCGTCGACCAGCATGTCTCCCTCATGCAGCACCGGGGGGAACAGCCCGGCGGGTGAGTTGCTGGCCAACACGGCCCGCCACAAGGGGCCGCTGTCTTGCACGGTGGTGTGGCCCCGTGTCAGGTTGCAGGCGGCGGCAAAAAAGGGAATCCACAAGCCATCCACCTGGGTGTCACCAAACATTTTGCTCAAATCGCGGGACACGCGTTTTCCGGACACCAGAGAGATCAGTGGAAGTGTGAGGCGCTCACCACCGCTGGCAAATTTCCGGGTGTTGGTGACGATTTGATCCAGCGGCGTGCCACAAGCAAACTGGGCACCAATTAGCGCACCCATACTGTTGCCGCCGACCAAATCAACCGCAATGCCGGACTCTGCCAGGGCGCGCAGCACCCCGATGTGAGCAAAGCCGCGCGCACCGCCACCTCCCAGCACAACACCTACCGCCGTGCCGGTCAAAAACCGCGCCAAACGGCCAAAATCACCGTCGTGCTGGGCGCGTATTGGGTAAACACGCTCAAATGACTTGTCAGAGCGCCACTGGCTCATGTCGCTGGGCTGCGCCACGATGGCGGAATGAAGCACCGCCAGGTGCATTCGTTTCATGGAGAAATCAGGCTGCTCCCGCAAGCGCTTTTCCAGCTCACTGGCCACTTTAGGCTGGTCTGCCTGGGTCACAAAAATCACTTGGTCGGCCTGCCTGAAAGCCTTAAGGCTCCAGTCGGTCAATTCGGCCTGCGCTTCGTAGACAAGAAACTCGGAGTTCTCTTCCAGCTCGTCCTGGCGAGCCATGGCCCGCCCCGATTGGGTACTTTCCGGCTCGTACTGCCCAGAGTCCATCGAGTGAACGTCCAGCAACGCGGCATCCCCCGGAGGAGCCAGGTGGTGGGCCCGGCCCATTGTGGAGAAGGCCTTGGTCAGACTGGTGGCGACCTCTTGGGCATCGGTACCTTCATGCAGTGGAATGACGGCGAAGGTTTGCGCGTGACGGCGCTCTGCCACTTCTTCGGAATGGCGCAAATAGTTGTAAATGGCCCGCACAAATACCTGATTCAGTGGCAATGGGTACCGGGCTAACAAAACCTCAAAATTTTGACGGCTCAGCACCGCCAGGGTAGAGTCCCGCACGGCTGTGACGTCAGCCGCCCGAGGTTGGCGCAAAATCAACCCCGCTTCGCCAAAGCTCATGCCAGGGCGAATCTCGTTGTACAGCATCAAACGGCCTGTTTTGTCACGCCGAGAGACCCGCAGTCCACCGCTGATCACAAACAGCATCTCATCGGCTGTTTCGCCCTCCTTCACCACGGCGCACCCGCCTGGAATGTGCTGAATTTGCAGCACATCGGCCAACGCTTCGATCACCACGCTTTCCAATTGCCCGAAGACGGGGCTGGCGCGCAGCACCTCAATAATTTTGGAGCGGGATTCTTCGGGTCGGGTCATCGGGTTAGTCTAAGTCAGTCGGGTAAAAACCGGGTTGCATTGTCCATATCGTCCTGGGTGGTGCCCGCCTCCAGGGTGGCTACAAATTTGCGCCACGTTAAATCGGGTTCGGCCAATTTGAAGCCGTAAAAACCGGCGTCTTTTTTGCGGCCCACTGCCAGGGCGCGAATCCGTGATTCTTCACGGGGCCCCAACTGCACCACCACCTCGCCCCAAACCTGGCAAGTCACGGGTGTCGCGGCATGGGCCAAGAATCCGTGCAGCGAACAGTCAACGACCGTCAGGGTGTAGGTTTCCACTTGACCGGCCAGCTCAATGGTGAACAGGCCTGAGCATTTGAATGAATACCGCTGCTGCTGCCGGGCCACTTTGCCCGGGTCTGAGTGAGAGAAGCCAATGGGCAAGTACTTGCCATATTGCGGCAGGCTGTAGATGGAGTACAGCAGGGCCTTTTCACGGTCGTCCAGCTTATCAAATCCACGGGTGCGCTGGTTAAAAAAGTAGTCCAGCATTTCGGGTTTCATCACCGGGTCGTTGGTGGTGTAAAACCGTCGGCTGGGCACCTCAATATTAGGCAGCGTGAGCTTGATGAAATAGTGGTAAAGGCTTTTGCGATCAGATTTTCCCTGAAAAGCCCGCTTTAAGTGGCGCGATAGTTCTTTCAAGTCCAGCGTGGCTCCCACGGCGGGGGCGCCATTGGCAAAGTCATAGTTAGCCACAAAACTGGACTTCAATCGTTTGAAAAACAGCAATGATTCGTACATTTCAATGCGGTCGGGGTTGACCGCAATCACGACATGCCGGGTGTCAAAGAAGGTCGTGCAGTAGTCGTACATGAACTTCATCAGCGGGAACAAAATGGCCCCCCCGGTTTTTCTGAAACTCGGGTGTACAGCCAATGCCGAGACCTCGGCGATTTTTCCGCCTTTGGCCCGCACCTCGCTCAAGTCAAACACCGCCTGCAACGGGAACCCGAACACGCTCTCACGAATGAGCGACAGTGTGCCCACCACCTCGCCGTCAAATTTGGCGCACAGTGTGGTTGTGGTGGGTAGCGCGTGGTAAGTGGTGACCCGCAGGCCTGAGGCATCCGGTTTCATGAACCCGCTGCTGACATTCGCGTCATGCAGCAGTTTGAAGCACGCCTCGAGCTCTTCTTGCGTCTCGGCGATTTTGAGCACCAGACGCGGGTCTGGGGCCGGGTCGCAGTCCACAAACGAGCGATAGATTGAAAACCGTATCGGCTTGGGTAAAAACGAAAACAGCTTGCGCAGGCCGTGGTGCAAAGACCGGATCGAACCCGACACAACGCGGTCTTTCACGCGCGCAGCTCGTGGCTGACCCACTCAACGGCCATACACATCCTCAAACCGCACAATGTCGTCCTCACCCAGGTACGAACCGGACTGCACCTCAATCATCTCCAGCGGTACACGCCCCGGGTTTTCCAGCCGGTGGGTGGTGCCCAGAGGAATGAAGGTGGATTGGTTCTCAGACACCAAAAAGCTCTCATCGCCCCGGGTAACGCGTGCTGTGCCGCTCACCACAATCCAGTGCTCGGCGCGGTGGTGGTGCATTTGCAGCGACAAAATGCCCGCCGGTTTAACCACGATTCGCTTCACCTGAAAGCGCTCACCCGCATCCACGCCGTCGTACCAGCCCCAGGGGCGAAACACCTTACGGTGAATATGCCCTTCAGAGCGGCCCTGTTTTTTAAGGGTATCGACAATCTTCTTGACGTCCTGGGTCTTGTCTTTGTGCATCACCAAAATGGCATCGGCCGTCTCCACCACAATCAAATCGTCTACGCCCACGCAGGCCACCAGGCGGCCTTCGGACAGCGCCAACGTGTTGCGGCAGTCTTCCAGCAACACATCGCCCTGGGCCACATTGCCGTTGGCATCTTTGGGCAACACTTCCCACAATGCGTCCCAAGCCCCCACGTCTGACCAACCGGCCGACATGGGGATGACCACGCCAACCGGCAGTCCGGGTGTGCCTGAGGTCAGCCGCTCCATCACGGCAAAGTCAATCGAGTCGCTGGGGCACTGGGCAAATGTTTCTTTTCCTACGCGCAAAAATTCACCGTCCACTGAGCCTTGTTGCCAAGCCAGCTGGCAAGCCGCCAAAATGTCCGCACGGCAGGCCCCAATGGCTTGCAGCCAGACGGAAGCGCGCATCATGAAAATGCCACTGTTCCACAAGTAAGAGCCATCATCCAGATAAGCCTGCGCAGTGGCTGCGTTTGGTTTTTCAACAAACCGGGCAATCAGGTGGGCGGTTATGGCCGAACCACCGGCGTTTTCCGGGTCATAGCTGGCCCCGGCCTGGATGTAACCGTAGCCAGTCTCAGGTGTATCCGGCGTGATGCCAAAGGTCACCACCGCACCCTGCGCGGCCAGTGCGGCCCCGGCCTGGATGGCACCCTGAAACGCGGCCTTGTCGGTCATCACATGGTCCGCAGGCATGACCAGCATGATGGGGTCGCTGCCGTCTTTTCCCGCCGCCAGCGCCGCCAGGGTGAGGGCGGGTGCGGTATTGCGGCCCACGGGCTCCAGCACGATGCTGCCGGGCTTGCCCATCAGGCGAAGTTGCTCGGCAATCACAAAGCGGTATTCCTCATTGCTGACCACCATGGGGGCCGCCAACTCGGCCCCGGCAATGCCGTCTACCCGGCGCACCGTAGCCTGCAAGAGCGAGTCGTCACCGATCAGCGGCAAGAGCTGTTTGGGGTACTTTTCACGCGAAAGCGGCCACAAGCGTGTGCCTGAGCCGCCGGAGAGAACGATAGGTTGAATCAACATGGTGCGGTTCGAAATGAGAGGTGAATAAAGTAGATGAGCAGTGAATCGGTTGCGCTTGCTAGCCGTCAAGCCCGCGCGTCACCCCAGCGCAACTGGGCCGTGTCATCTCCCCGGTACAGCGTCTCCCCATAGCGGTCCACACAGTATTGCGGCGAGACGATCATCTCGTTGAAATGCATGTCGGCTGCGATGCGGGTGTACTCAAACAAAATACTGCGCGTCACGCGCGCACCGGAACGGATCACGCTCCCATGCCCAATCCAGGCTGGCCCGGTGATGGTGGCACCAGGTTCCACCCGCACGCTGGACCCAATGTAGACCGGCCCGGTGATGTTGACCTGGTCCCACGGGATGGACGTGTTCAGCCCCACCCAGATGCCGGGTTTGACTTCACGCCCCGGCATGTTCATTTCGGCCACCTCGCCGCGCAATACGCGCTGCAAAACCGTCCAGTAGTCGCTGACACGGCCAATGTCAATCCAGTTAAAAAAGCGGTTTTGTGCGAAGAATGGCAACTTCTCAGCCACCAGCTGCGGGAACAGCTCCGAGCCAATGTCGTAAACCTTGCCTGAAGGAATTTTTTGCAATACTTCAGGCTCAAAAATATAGATACCGGTGCTGGCCAGGGTGGATTTGGCATCCGCCGGGCTAGGCTTCTCCTGGAACGACTGGATTTGCCCGTCAGCGCCTGCCACCACAATACCGTAGCTACTGACATCGGCACGGGGCACGTCGAGCGTCACCACGCTGGCAATCGCCCCTTTGGCTTTGTGCTCATGCAGGGCGGCACCAATGTCCAGGTCAATCAACGCGTCGCCACACAGCACCAGGGTGGGCTCGTCAAAGAAGCCACTGAAGTCTTGAATGCGCCGCATGCCCCCGGCCGAGCCAAACGGCTTGGGGATCACGTCACCATGCTCACGCACGCCCTCGTAGGCGTAACCAATCTCGACGCCCCAGCGGTGGCCATCACCAAAATACTGCTCAATCTTGTGGTGGTGAAACGCCACGTTCACCATGATTTCCTTGATGCCGTGGCGCGCCAGGTGCTCGATCAGGTACTCCATCACCGGCTTGCCCAAAATGGGCACCATTGGTTTGGGGAGGTCTTTGGTCAGGGGGCGCACCCGTGAGCCTTGGCCTGCAGCCAGAATCATTCCTTTTGCCATCTTTTTACACCCTTGGTTTTGAAATTTTTACGGCCTGCGTTTTATGCCTTGGCAAACCCAGTGGGGTTACCACTCTGCCAGCGCCACGCGTCCTCGCACATCGTCTCCAGACTGCGCTCAGCACGCCAGCCCAGCATGACCAGCGCCTGGCCCGCATCCGCATAACACGATGCAATGTCGCCGGGGCGGCGTTGCGCCACCTTAAAGGGCACGCTTTTGCCGCTGGCCTTCTCAAACGCCCACACCATGTCCAACACGCTGTAGCCCACGCCCGTACCCAAATTCACGCTGATGCATTCGGCATGATTTTCAAGCCGCTCCAGCGCCTTGAGATGGCCTAAGGCAAGGTCTACGACGTGGATGTAGTCGCGCACGCCGGTGCCATCAGGGGTGTCGTAGTCATTGCCCCAAATATTCAAAAATTCGCGTCGGCCCACCGCCACCTGGGCCACAAAGGGCAGCAGGTTGTTGGGCGTGCCCTGCGGGTCTTCACCAATCTGGCCACTGGGGTGTGCGCCCACCGGGTTGAAGTACCGCAGGATGGCAATGCGCCATTTCGGGTTGCTGGCATAAAGGGCGCGCAGCATGTCTTCTATCACCAGCTTGGTCTGACCGTAGGGGTTGGTGGCAGACAGCGGGTGGTCTTCTGCAATGGGCAATTGCTGCGGATCGCCGTAGACCGTGGCGGACGAGCTGAACACCAGCGTTTTAACGCCGCACTCTTGCATGGCTTCCAGCAGCCGCAGTGTGCCGGCCACGTTGTTGTCGTAGTAAGACAGCGGTTCAGTCACGGATTCACCCACGGCTTTGAGCCCGGCAAAGTGGATGACGGCGGTGGCCGCACTCTGGCGCAGGGCCAGCGTCAGGGCAGGGCGGCTGCGGATGTCACCGCGAATCACCTTGATGATTTTGCCGGTGAGGCGCTCAACCCGGGAGACAGCTTCAAGCTGGCTGTTGCAAAAATTGTCAAACACGGTCACCTGATGACCGGCATTGAGCAGCTCAAGGCAGGTGTGTGAACCGATATACCCGGCACCGCCGGTAACGAGAATCATGGCCATGGGGACTTTCCGCTGTGGAGCCGCCAAGTTTAGCGTGCACCCATGACACAAATTTTTGCAGTGTTCGAGACTTTTTACCGTTCGTCAAAGCTGACGATCACCTCCGCACTCAAAGGGCGAGCCTGGCAAGTCAATACAAAGCCCCGGGCGATCTCCCAAGGTTCCAGCGTGAAGTTTTTCTCCATGGTGACCTGGCCCTGCAAGACTTTGGCGCGGCAGGTGCAGCACACGCCCCCCCGGCAGGCGTAGGGTAAATCCAACCCGGCGGCCAGGGCCACGTCCAGCAGCTTGTCTTGGGGCTGCAGGGGCAGGGTGTGGATTTTGCCATCCAGCACCACTTTTAACGAGTATTTTGAGTCAAATGAGCCTGTAGTCCCCGTAGATATTGAATAGTTTGCTATATGTTTTGATAAATTGGGTACATCGCCCGAGAAAAATCGCTCGGTGTGAACACGCGCTTTGGGCAGCCCGGCGGTGGCCAGGGCTTGCTCTACCGCGTCAATCATGCCCTCGGGCCCGCAGACAAAAGCCTCGGTTATGTGGGCCGCGGGTAGCAGTTGGTCGAGAAGGGCGGTCACGCGCGGGCCATCGAGTCTGCCGCACAGCAGGTCTACGTCCTGGGCTTGGCGCGACAACACGTGGATGAGCGTCAAGCGTGCGGGGTAGCGGTCTTTCAGGTCTTGCAGCGCCTCGTTGAACAAAATGGTGTTGACCCGCTGGTTGGCATACACCAGCGTGAAGCGCGACCGCGGCTCGCTGTAAAGGGTGCTGGCGATGATGCTCAGCACCGGGGTGATGCCCGACCCGGCGGCAAAGGCGACGCGGTGGCTGGCATGGAGGGGGGAAGACAGCGTGGGGCAAAACCGCCCTTGTGGCGTCATCACGTCCAGCGTCTCACCGGCTTGCTTTTGAGTCGCCCAGTTAGAAAACAAACCACCCTCCACGGGCTTGATGCCAATGTCAATCGCATGATCCGCTGCGTAGCGCTGCACGCTGCTGCAAATCGAGTACGAGCGACGCACGGATTCCCCGTCCAGAGTGGTTCGCAAGGTTAAAAATTGACCGGGTGTGAAAACATAAGCGTCATGCAAGTCCGGCGGCACCGACAAGGTGATGGCCACGGCACCCGCGGCCTCAGGCGTGACGCGCTGAATGATGCGGGGGTGAAATTTCGGTGTGGACATGGGGGGGCGCGAATTCGGTTTGTGCTAATACGGTTTGAAATAGTCAA
>JANOLC010000151.1:0-3468 GCA_031419575.1 Burkholderiales bacterium
ATCCGCCAGCACGGCGTTAGAAAAGACACGGGCTGATTTGACTCAAGCGGCGACCTTGATGACTGACGCCCTCAAGGCAACCCGCTCATTTGATGTCAACCCCCAGTGGACTGCGTTGCTGGCACGGGTGCAAAGCCTGCCCGCCCAGACTCAAAGCGGCCAAGCCGCCGCCAGCTTTAAAACCCACTCCGATCTGGTACGTGACTTGCGCCAGTTTGTGTATGCGATCAGTGATTTTTCTGGACTGCTGTACGACCCCGACCCCACTGCCTATCTGTTGATGGACGTGGTGGTGTCGCGCTCCATCGCCTGGTCAGAGCAACTGGGGCAGATGCGGGGTGCCGGTGCTGGGTTGCTGGCCAAAATAGAACCCAATCCTCAAGGCGATGGGGCCATGCAGATGCGCCTGAACCAACTGACAGATCTGCTGGGCGAACAGCTGTTCATGTTGGAGATTCTCAAACGCAATGGCGAAAGCAACTTGGGCGGTGAAGCGGCAGTGGAAGAATCCACCCGCTTTGGTGCCATGGTGGGTGCGGCGTTTTCCAGTGCGGCAGTTGTGCCGCGCGATGTCCCCGCTTACTTTGCTGCAGGAACCCGCGCCATTGAGCTGGTGCTGGTGGCCCAAACCCGCATGACAGACCGCCTGGAGCTCACCCTCACGCAGCGCGCCAGCGGCCTAGCCCGGGTTCATGTCATTTTGATCATCGGCTGCATCATCGGCTTCTTGTTTTTGATCTATCTGATTGTCTCGCTGTACAAGGCCATCCGAATTGACTTGAGGCGTTTGAGCTACGCCATGGGTGAGCTGGCACGAGGTAATTTGCGGGTGACGGCGACGGTGCGCAGTAACGATGAGATTGGCGAATTAGCCGTGGTGCTGCGCAGCATGATCGGCAACGTCTCTTCTATGGTGGCAGCGGTGGGTAGCGATGCGGCGCTGGTGGCACATGCGGGGCACAGCTTGGGGGTGGGCAACCGCGACTTGGCGGACCGCACCGAACAACAAGCCGCCAACTTGGAGCAGACGGCGGCCAGCGTGCAGGAACTGGCATCTACCGTTCAGCAGAACGCCAATATTGCCCGCGAGGTGGACATTCAGGCTGTGCAGGTGCGTGACATTGCTGAAGCGGGTGCGCAGGCTATGAGTTCGTCGATTGCGTCGGTCGAGCTGATTCAGCAAAGCGCCAGCCGCATGAACGAAATCATCGGCGTGATTGATGGGCTGGCCTTTCAGACCAATATCTTGGCGCTCAATGCTGCCGTCGAGGCTGCGCGGGCCGGTGAGTTGGGCCGTGGTTTTGCTGTTGTGGCCAGTGAGGTGCGCTCTCTGGCCCAGCGCTCCGCGGGAAGCGCACGCGAAATCCGCAATTTGATTCAAACGTCGTCCAATCAGGTGGCCAGCAGTGTCACGCAAATTCGGGTGGCGGGTGATGGCATGACAAAAATCGTTTCAGGCATTCGCAGTGTGTCTGCCAGCATTTCACAGATATCGACGGCCAGTGCCGATCAAAGCACCGGTATTCGCGAAATTTCGGCGGCCGTTGCCCAACTGGATGAGCTGACCCAGCGCAACGCCGCCATGGTGGAACGGGCTGTAAGCCAGTCAGATGGCCTGCAGGCGCGGGGAGCGTCGCTTTCGGACGCGACATCGAGTTTCAAACTGCTGCAAGGTGTGGCCGACGAGGCGGTGGCGCTGGTGCAGAGGGCCAGTCAGTTCCGGGCCAACTTCAGCTCCAAAGATGCGTTTTTACGGGCACTGACGGACAAAACCAATGGCTTTGTAGACCGCGACATGTATGTGTTTGTCCTGGACAGTCGGGGTACCTATTTGGCCTTTGCGGGTAATACCGCCAAAGTCGGCACGCGTGTGCAAGACGTGCCCGGCATTGACGGCGATGGGCTCACACGCGACATCGTGGCGCAAGCCACTGAGGGTGGCGGTTGGGTGGAGTACGACATCACCAATCCCACCACAGGCAAAGTACAGACAAAAATGTCGTTTGTGGAGCAGGTGGACGACGCTTACCTGGGCTGCGGCGTTTACAAAACACTGTCGTCGGCTTGAATCAACAGGGTCGGTTAAACCCGCGCCGCCTTGCTGCGAGCCCGGGTTAGTGCTGCCTCAATGATGGCGCGCTTTTTGTCCAGCACTTGGGGGTCGGTAATGCGAGAGTCGCTGGCCAGGTCTACCAGCTTGGTTTCGACCTTGTTATTGAATCTTTTAGTGTTCATATCCCCGTCATGCTTCATTCTCTCGCTATGAAATTTATAGCGATCACGGGCCAGATCGGCCAGCGGTTGTGACCACGCCGCCCCGCCCATGGCGCTGCCAGTGACGTTTTCCAGAGAAATACAGTCCACTGGGCATACCGGCAGGCATAGCTCGCAACCGGTGCAGTAGGGTTCGATGACGGTGTGCATCATCTTGTTAGTGCCCAAAATCGCATCGGTCGGGCAGGCTGCAATGCACAAGGTGCAACCTATGCACCAGGCCTCGTCAATCACGGCCAGGGTGCGGGGGGCTTCCAGGCCGTTGTCAGGGTTCAGGGGAATAAGTGCTTGCCCGGTCAAGGCTGCCAGTCGGGCCACGCCTTGCTCGCCGCCGGGAGGGCACTGGTTGATGGCGGCATCACCCTCAGCGATGGCCTGGGCGTATGACGCGCAATCCGGGTACCCGCAACGGGTGCACTGCGTTTGGGGCAGCACCGCCAGCAGCTGGGCGGCCAGATTGGGCGTCATAACACCATCACTCAGACGTCACTTTTTGCGAGCGGCCTTGGCAACAGGGGCTGTCACCGCTGGTTTGGCGGCGGCCTTAGGTGCTGTTTTAGGGGCTGCTTTGGTTGACTCGGTGACTACGGCTTTGGGCGCAGCGTCCACGATGTCCACGACGGGCTGGGCAGCCTTCTTCACCGCCACTTGAGCCACTGTTTTAGCTACATTTTCCGTAGCTAACAATTGAGGTTTGACGGGGACTTCAACCACTTTTTCTACTGAAACTATGGTTGCAGGTGCTTTCTCAAGCCTGGCCGGGGGCTGGTGCGACAAGATGAACGATTTGACCTCGGGGTACACCACATCGCGCCAGCGGCGGCCCGAGAAGATGCCGTAATGGCCAGCGCCCTTGGCTTCCAGATGTTTTTGCAGTTTGGACGGCACGCCGCTGCAAATGCTGTGCACAGCCTCGGTTTGACCTGAGCCAGAAATATCGTCCAACTCACCTTCGACCGAGAAAAGAGCGGTGGTTTTGATGTCAGCCGGGCGTACGCGCTCGACTTTGCCATTCACGCCGCGCACGTCCCAGGTGCCGTTAACCAGGCTGAACTCTTGAAACACCGTCTTGATGGTCTCCAGGTAGTAGTCGGAATCCATGTCCAGCACGGCGTTGTACTCGTCGTAAAACTTTCGGTGCGCTTCGGTGCTGGCATCGTCGCCCTTGATCAGGTCTTTAAAGTAATCGTAATG
>JANOLC010000152.1:0-11763 GCA_031419575.1 Burkholderiales bacterium
GACACTGAAATGAGGTGGACCTTGACGGCCCAAGCGGGCACCAACACCGAGTTGATGCGCCACCACTATCAGTTTATGGAGCGTCTGCGGCAGGCGATTACCCTCCAAGTAAAGGTCATTGCCGATGTTGATCAGCAATTAGCGGCCGCCAAGAAAATTTTGCTGCAGGCGGATTGCCGGGTGATGGCTTTGGAGCACATGCTGGGTCGAAAGCAGGCAGAACTGGCGGCCATTGAGTCGCGCAAGGCGCAAAAGCAAATGGATGAATTCGCGTCTTTTCAGTATGCAAGAACCAACGGACGGTACGAAATTGGAGACGCAAGATGAAAACCGAACACAGTGCAGCATCTCATGCGCACAAGGCCGCTCGTGGTGGCAATGTTGCAAAACCGATGAGTGCTGTCAAAGCGCCTGGCGGGGCGGACGCGGATGGGGCAAGTGGGTTCTTGTCGTTGCTAGCATCATTGGATTCCCACGCCGGAGCGACGGATAAATCGGCTTTGACGCTGTTGACCAACGACTTGCCAGTATCTGCTGCGGACGCAAGCATGGGTACGCCGTTGGCCGATGACCAGAGCTTGGTGGCGGGGCAGGCAACGAAGCAGGATCAGGCTGACTCATTGATGTTGCTGTCTCAATTGGGTCAACGTTCTGCTGACCCATCCAGTGCATCAGCCTCGACTGGGCCTTTTGAGGGACGACCAGGCGGGGGCGGTCACTCAATCAAGGTGACGCATGGGGGGCCAAAGAGCCCCGTTTCGGGTGACACAATAGTTTCAGATGATCCTGGTGCTGACGAGCCAGGTGCGGGTAAAAAAAGTGGGCCCACAAGTGATGTTGGACGTGCCAAAGCGGATCACTCACACCATCAGTCCCACGCCGTGGCATTGGATATTCGCGCTGACAAAAGCTTGCACGCAGCGCCTGACAATGAAGCTATCACGCTTCTAGCCCAAGCGACCTTCACTGGCAATTCAGATGCGATGCTTCGGCAAAGTGAGCGAAACAATGCCAAGCTGTCGTCAACGCGAACGGGTGCCAATTCAGAGGGCGCATGGGGCCAGCAAGCCCTGTACTGCGGTAGCCCACTAGACGTGATGCCCACGACGGCAGCCGATGCGCTGGTGCCACCGGAGATGATGGTGGCTGAGCAAGTCAATTACTGGATTTCGCAGAATGTTCAAAACGCCGAATTGAAGTTGGATGGATTTGACGGACTACCGGTGGATGTAAGCATCACATTGCAGGGCAACGAGGCGCGCGTTGATTTCCGAACTGACCAAGAAGGAATTCGAGAGATTCTTCAAAACACGGAGTCACACCTGAAGGACATGTTGGCCAAGGAAGGGCTGGTTCTGTCAGGTGTTTCAGTCGGTACATCCAATCAGGAGGGGCGCGGGGCATCGGATCGAAAAGAGTCCGAAAACAAACGACGCGCTGAAATTGCCGTGGCAGCACCGGTATCTAGCGGAAGCTTGAGGCGTTCTATCGACATCAGTGGAAAATCCATCGATGTTTTTGTTTGAGTAACGTTGTCCCACTGATATGGCTGTATAAGAGATTGTTTTCTGCCGCTAATTGGGAGTCAGCTCCTCCAAGCGTGCAGAATAATGGCGATTGATCGTGGAACTGAGGAAATATTTTGGCCACAAAACCTGAAGCTGCCGAGCCGACAAAAGCACCGGCAAAAAGTAAAAAAATGCTGATCATCGTCGTTGTGGCGGTGCTTGTGTTGGCACTTGCGGCTGGTGGTGGGTGGTTCTACATCAGCAAACAGCGTGCAGCTGCTGAAGAAAGCGACGGAGAACCTGTCGTCGCCGCCAAGTCCGCTGGCCCCCCTACTTTTCTGCCTTTGGACAACATGGTGGTCAACTTGGCAGACCCTGGCGGAGAAAAAGTCGCCCAAGTGGGCATCACCTTGGAGTTGACGGATTCCCATGCGACCGACACGGTGAAGGTGCACCTGCCCACCATTCGAAGCGGCATTTTGCTGTTGATTTCTCAGCGTACGGCGGAGGAGCTTCTGCGCCGCGAAGGTAAAGAAAAACTGGCAGAAGATATCTTGCTTGAAGCCTCCAAGCCTTTTGGTGGCGTAGCTGCGGCGCATGGGGAAGAGTCCAAAGAAGGGGCAAAAGGGGTCAAGAAGAAGGCCGCTAAAGGGACCCATGCTGAAAGCCCAGTGAAGGCAGTGTTGTTTTCTAGCTTCATTGTGCAGTGATGACGACCTCAGAGAACAACCATGAGTGAGTCATTTCTTTCGCAGGAAGAAGTCGATGCCCTTTTGGAAGGGGTCACTGGCGAGAGCCAAAAACTGGTCGAAGATGCACCGGAACACGGCGAAGTACGCAGCTACAACATTTCCAGCCAAGAGCGCATTGTTCGGGGGCGCATGCCGACGATGGAAATCGTTAATGAACGATTTGCGCGTAACCTGAGGGTTGGCCTTTTTAACTTTATTCGCCGCAGCCCTGAAGTGTCTGTTGGAACCGTCAAGGTGCAGCGCTACAGCGCATTCTTGCGCGAATTGGCAGTGCCCACCAACTTCAATATTGTGGCGATTCGCCCTCTCCGGGGCAGTGGCATGATTGTGTGTGAGCCGGCACTCGTCTTTGGCGTGATTGATACCTTGTACGGTGGAATTGGCAAGTTCCAGACGCGTATTGAGGGGCGAGATTTTTCAGCCACCGAGCAGCGCGTCATCAACCGCTTGGTGAATGTGGTGACTGAGGAGTACAAAAAAGCTTGGAAAGGGATTTACCCGCTTGAGCTTCAGTACCAACGCTCAGAAATGCAGCCGCAATTTGCCACCATTGCCACGCCCAGCGAGATAGTGATTTCTACGTCTTTTCAGCTAGAAATTGGTGAAATTACCGGTGCCATTCATTTGTGCATACCTTACGCAACCCTGGAGCCAATTCGGGACGTGTTGTATTCCACCACGCAGGGGGATTCACTGGAGGTGGATCGGCGATGGGTGAATTTACTCACGCGAGAAATTCAGGCCGCTGAGGTGACCTTGGTTGCGGAACTGGCCAGGGCGGATGCAACAATCGAGCAATTGCTGGCCATGAAGGCCGGAGATTTCATTGAGCTTGACCGTGAGCCCCGAATCAATGTTACGGTAGATGGGGTGCCGGTGTTTGAATGTCAATATGGGACACACAACGCAAAGTATGCGATTCGCATTGACAAAAGCTTGAGGGGCAATGACCTCAACTGGATGGGAGACCGAAATGGCAATTGAAGAAAAACCAGTGGATGACGGCATGGCCGATTGGGCCGAGGCTTTGCTGGAGCAAAAAGGTGCGGATGAAAAACCTGGGGAAAACGCGTCAGGTGGTGTCCTGTCGGGAGATCACCCACGTCCGTTCTCGTCCATGCCACCAACGGGTGAGTCACCCATCAACGACATCAACATGGTGCTCGACATCCCGGTGCAGCTCTCGGTCGAGTTGGGCAGAACCAAGGTTCCCATCAAGCATATCTTGCAGCTGGGACAGGGCTCAGTGGTTGAGCTGGATGCGATGGCGGGGGAGCCCATGGACGTGTTGGTCAATGGCTATTTGATCGCTCAGGGAGAAGTGGTGGTGGTCAACGACAAGTTTGGTATTCGCCTGACGGACGTCGTGACACCGTCAGAAAGACTCCGGCGCGTCAGCAAGGGCTGAGCGGACATGGTGCAGACGTTTGCTTGGGTCGTACTTTTTCTGCTGCTCCTGATTTCACTGCCTTTTGGTATCAAGTGGATTCAGCGACGCGGCTTGGTCGGCTCTATGGGCAGTGCTGCGTCGTCTCGTGTGGTCACTGCGGTTGCGGTGGGGCCGCATCAAAGAGTCGTCACAGTTGAAGTGGGCCCCGAGGGCTGCAAGACCTGGTTGGTACTGGGCGTGACGGCTCAGTCTATTACCTGTCTGCACGCTATGCCTGCAGAAACCTCATCAACGCGCCCTTCTGGGTCAACTGTGTTGGTTTGATTTGCGTTTCAGAACACATCTATGACGGCGACCCCATCCATCACTCCCCCGCAGTTGGCAGTCAAGCGGGTTATCCAAATTTTGATGGGCTTGTTAGTGCTGGGTACCCACCCCGCCTTGCTGGCTCAAACCGCAGGGCAATTGCCCCTGTTGATTGGTAAAAATGACGCCGGGTTGAATTTTTCCGTCCCTATTCAGACGCTGCTTTTTTTCACGTCGTTATCATTCCTGCCAGCCATTTTGTTGATGATGACGGGTTTTACACGAATCGTCATCGTGCTGTCGTTGTTGCGTCAGGCCTTGGGAACGCAGTCTGCCCCACCCAATCAGGTGGTCGTTGGTTTGTCGCTATTTCTGACATTCTTTGTCATGGCCCCAACGCTGGACAAAATATATGTGGATGCCTACGTGCCATATACCAATAACACCTTGTCGTTTGAAAACGCCCTCCCAAAAGCTGAGGCACCCATACGCCAATTCATGATCAAGCAAACCCGTCAATCGGACTTTGCCCTGTTCGCCAAACTCGCCAAACTGGAGCCGGGGGCAACCGCTCAAACTGCGTCCTTGCGCGTCTTGATCCCGGCATTTGTGACCAGTGAATTGAAGTCGGCTTTTCAGATCGGTTTCATGATTTTCATTCCGTTTCTGGTGATCGACATTGTGGTGGCCAGCGTTTTGATGTCATTGGGCATGATGATGCTTTCCCCCGTATTAGTAGCGCTCCCGTTCAAGCTGATGTTGTTTGTGCTCGCTGACGGATGGAATCTGCTTATAGGGTCTTTGGCGGCGAGTTTTGTCACGTAAACCAATCAAAAGCAAGCCATGAACGCGCAAATGGTTCTCACGATGGGGCAGGAGGCATTGGTGATGCTTCTTATGGTCTCTTCGCCCGTACTGGGTGTGGTGTTGGTTGTTGGCTTGTTAGTTAGCCTTTTTCAGGCCGTGACTCAAATTCATGAGGCGACCCTGGCCTTTGTGCCAAAGCTGGTTGCCGCCGTAGCCGTGTTTGCCATTGCCGGCCCGTGGATGCTGAATATGCTGGTGGAGTACATCCGCCGCACCATCGAAGCTATTCCCGCTTCTGTCGTCTAACCTCGCGCCTGTTGCTGTGATTTCCTTTAGCGAGGCTCAAATACTGGCGTGGGTATCACCTATTTTGTGGCCCTTTTTGCGGGTGCTGGCGGTTTTTACGGCGGCGCCTATTTTTTCGTCCAAAGCTTTCCCGCTGCGGGCACGCATTGGTTTGGCACTGCTCATTGCCGTTGCTGCGCAGCCAAGTTTTGAGAATCAACCTATCATTAGCATCACCGGGGCGCAGGCATTCGGAGTGGTGTTTCAGCAAGTGTGCGTTGGCCTGGCAATCGGCTTCACGGTCAGACTTGTTTTCTCGGCCATCGAGCTCGCAGGCGAGGTTATTGGTTTTCAGATGGGATTGAACTTCGCGGCTTTTTTTGACCCGTCGCTCAACTCTCAGTCCAGCGCGGTTGCTCGCTTCTACGGGCAAATGGTGGCGTTACTGTTCGTTGTTTTGAACGGGCACCTGTGGGTATTGATGGTCGTTATCAAGAGCTTTGATGCCTTTCCCGTCGATCAAAACTTTTTGGAAGCTTTGACCAAAATGAAAATCTACAACCTGGGTGCGGACCTGTTTGCCAGCGGATTTTGGATTGCCTTACCCATGATTGGCATGCTGATGTTTGTCAATCTGGCTCTGGGTATCGTGTCGCGGGTCGCACCTCAAATGAACATCTATGCCGTTGGGTTCCCGGTCACGCTGTCAGTGGGTTTGGTGGGCATTGCGGTGACGTTGCCCATGTTGGATCAACCCTTGTTGGCTTTGATGGAACGCGCCATGGATGTGTTTGCTCGGCGATAGAGTCAAACCAACTCGTTTCGAATGGCGTACACCGTCAGCTCTGCATTGTTGGTCAGCTTGAGCTTCTCAAGCACCCTAGACCGGTAAACACTCACCGTTTTAGGACTGAGCATCAATTCTTCGGCAATGTCAGACAGCCGCTTCCCAGAGGCAATTTTCACTAAAGTTTGCAGTTCCCGCTCAGACAGCGATACATGCAGCGCCTCAGTGGATGGCGATGCCAAGTTTTCAACCAACATTTGCGCTACAGCAGGGGTCACGTACTTACGCCCCTGCATCACTGCGCGCACGGCGGTTACCAACTCGGACGGATCGCCGGCCTTGTTCAAATAACCCTGAGCGCCCGCCCGAAGACAGCGCAGTGCGTACTGATCCTCGGGAAACATCGACACGATCAGCACTTTGACTGGCGAATCCACCTCGCGCAGCGTTGCCAGCACTTCCAGCCCACCACGACCGGGCAGGTTTAAATCTAACACCAACACCTCGCAGGGGTTAACCCGCAAAGCCTCACGCACCTCCGAATAGCTGCCAGCCTCGGCGACGACTTTGATGTCAACAGCCTCTGATAACGTGTCTCGAATGCCTCGGCGAACCACTGCGTGGTCGTCACAAAGAATTACGCGAATCATTGAAAAAGTTCCTGGGTAGACAAAGAGTTGCCGTGGCTTAGCGGCACGGAAAGAATAATGGAAGTCCCAACCCCCGCGCGGGTGCTGACATCCAGCCAGCCTCCCACCGTTTTGGCGCGCTCATGCAAACCTTTGAGACCAAACGCCTTGGGCTTGTCGCGGTCAATGGCTGAAATGCCGGTGCCGTTGTCAGTTACTTCCAGCGTCAAGACACTTTTTGCATCTGAGATTTCAATCTTGACGTGATCACACCGAGCATGTTTTGAGATGTTCGTCAATGCTTCTTGTGCCGTGCGGTAGGCAGTTAGCTGAACCGCCTTGGTGATGTCTGTACTCAGTGGGCTGCTGCTAAAGCTTGTTTTAATGGCGGTGCGCTTCTCAAACCCGCTGGACAGCCAATCCAATGCGGCAACCAGGCCCTGATCCAGAATGGCGGGACGTAAATTCATCATGATTCGCTGGCTCGCACCCAGTGCATGGTGCAGCATGTCCGTGGCGGCTTGTACGTGCGACAGGGTGATGGGGTCGTTGGTATGGCGACCAACCCAGGCCAGGTCAAATTTAATGGCCGCCAGCGAACCCCCAATGTCATCGTGAATCTCGCGGGCAATGGCGGCGCGCTCTTGCTCGATGGTCATTTGCAGATGCTCCGCAAAGTCGGCCAGCCGCTTTTCTGATCTCGCCAGTTCGGTGTCTGCCCGCTCTTTGGCCAGCCGGGTGGCTTGCATCTCGATGGCGCGATTGATCACTTGTGCCAACTTGCCCAGGTCATCTTTCTGCAAGTAGTCGCTCATTCCCAGTTTGATGGCCTCAACCGCTGCCGCCTCGCCGATAGCGCCGGAGAGCAAGACAAACGGAGGCCGTAGCGATTGAGTTTGCAAAACTTGCCAGGCATCAATCGCTGTGAACCCGGACAGGCGGTAGTCCGCCAGGACCACATCAAACGTTTCGGATTTGATAGTTCGATCAAGATCTGGCAGGGTCTCTACTCGCTGCATGTTGACAACCAAACCCGACCGGGCTAGCGCGCGGATGACCAGTTCGTGATCCGTTGCGGAGTCTTCCAGGTGCAGTATGCGTATCGGCAGGCGGACGGGGTTTTCTTGCATGTTCTACGCTATCATTAACTTGGAGTTGATAACACGGTGCTCTTGTATGTAATTCTGCGCAGTATCGTGCAAGCTTTCTCCAGATCGTCCGAGCCGGGGAGCGTTGCTGTAAAAATTTTAGTATTACCTTAGCTTAAAACTGCTTAAAAGCCCACTTTTGACGCTATGCGCTATGAATCGACTGAGGCCCCATGACGATGCAACCTACACAAACCATGACTGAAGTTTCTGCCGTGCAGTTGCCCGTCATGCTTGTGGCTGAACTGCAAGACTCGTTGTTGGTCGTGGTTCATGATTTGAGTCGGTTGGACAACCTGCTGGCACACACCATGGAAAACTTGATGGAGCGTTTCACCTGCGCTAGCGCCAATCTGGCCGATCCCGCGCTGGTGGACTCCAAAGAGCTTGACAGCGTAAGAAGCGCGCTGCGTGCAGCCGTCACGGAGCTTCAGTTCCAGGACATGGCTTCTCAACTGATTGTTCACACGTCCAAAATTCTTCAGGGGTGCGCCTATCGGCTCGCTGCTGAGTCCATGGGCATGGAGGACGGAGAGGCGGTGCCTTTTGTCGAAGAGGTGCCCGAGCGGCCCAACCCTGTGACGCAGGATGAAATGGATGCCGGTTCCATCGAATTGTTTTAGACCCTTGGTCGCAATCAATCACCCTATATTTCCTTGTGAAGAATTAGTCGGAGCCTCAAATGCCTTTAATACTCGCTGTAGACGATTCGCCCTCCATGCGCAAGATGGTGTCTTTTACCCTCACGGGCGCCGGCTACCAGGTGGTAGAAGCGGTCGATGGCCAAGACGCTTATGAAAAAGCCCTGGGTCAGTCGTTTGATTTGGTGTTGACCGACCAAAACATGCCTCGCCTGGATGGTCTGGGTCTTACCCGTAAGCTGCGTGATCACCCCCAGTTCAAGACTATCCCCATTCTCATGCTAACCACGGAGTCCAGCGATTTGATGAAGCAAGCTGGTCGGGCGGCGGGTGCCACGGGGTGGCTGGTCAAGCCGTTTGACCCGGCGCGTTTGCTTGACGTGATCAAAAAAGTCATCAAATAGAAAAGAATCAAGCAGTTAGCGTCCGCAACAGGAGACAGACATGGCAGAAGCACACCAGGACAGTAGCGGCTCAGGCGACTTTGACCTGACCCAGTTCTACCAAATCTTTTTCGAAGAAGCCGGTGAAAATCTTGATTTGATGGAGCAAATGCTGCTCAATTTGAACCTGGAAACGGCGGACGATGAAGAACTGAATGGCATCTTCCGCTGCGCCCATTCGGTGAAAGGCGGCGCAGCAACCTTCGGATTTTCCGATGTGGCCGAGCTGACGCACCAAATGGAGTCTTTGTTGGACCGCCTGCGCCGCCATGAGCTCAGCCCCAATGCCTTGATGGTTGACGTGCTGCTGGAGTCGGCAGATGCATCGCGCAGCTTGTTGGCACGCCACCAGGCGGGTGGCGAGGGCGAAGTGACTTCCACGGTGGACCTGGTCCGTCGCATCAGCGTGCTGGCAGCAGGACAAACGCCCGTGGTCGCGCCTGTTGCTGTCGCTCCCCCAGTCGTCATAGCTGCCCCTGTCGCTGTAGCCGCTATGGCCCCTGCTGGATCGCGCTCACTGGAGATTCGCATTGGCCCTCTGGATAATGCCGAGCAGGCCGATGCCATCAAGGAGCTATTTCGCGACATCCCCGGCTTAGGCCAAATCTTGGTTATCGCCAGCGACCAAGAAGACGTTCGCGTTTTTTCAGTCATCACGTCGTCAACCGATGAGGACTTGCTGGATTTATTCGCTTTCCACGTGGCACGTGAGCAAGTCGTCATCAAAACTTTAGGGGGTGAGGCTCCTGCGCAAGCTTTCGTACTTGCCACAGGTGGTTCTGCCACCATCGGTGCCACGGTGGGCCCCGTTGCGTCGACCAGCTATGCCGATGACCCTCCCCCCGGCACACCGCTGGCTGCATTTCCCGGCTTTGGGTTTTTTGATGGTGCACCTGGTGCGCCGGTTGCTGCAAGTGCCTCAATTCACGTTGATGCGGCTGCTCATGCAGCACCGGCCAAGGCGGTTGTTAAAGCGGCCAGCCCTGTTGCGCAACCCGAAGCTGCCACCATTCGTGTGGCCATCAGCAAGGTGGATCAGCTGATTAACTTGGTGGGTGAACTGGTCATCACTCAAGCCATGCTGGCACAAAATAGTCGCGCGCTGGACCCGGCGCTGTACCAGCAACTCCTCACCGGCTTGGCCGATTTGGACCGCAATACGCGCGACTTGCAAGAGTCCGTCATGTCGATCCGCATGATTCCCATGTCGATTGTGTTCAGCCGTTTTCCCCGCATGTTGCGCGACTTGGCCAGCAAGTTGGGCAAGAAAGTGGATTTTGTCACGCAAGGCGAAGCCACTGAGCTGGACAAAGGCTTGGTTGAAAAAATCACCGATCCGCTGACTCACTTAGTGCGTAACAGTTGCGACCACGGCGTTGAAATGCCCGCTGATAGGCTGGCAGCAGGCAAGCCTGAAACTGGCACGATCACATTGTCGGCCGCGCACCAGGGTGGCTCTATCGTGATTGAGGTTCGTGACGATGGCAAGGGCATGTCGCGCGAAAAGATTTTGCGTAAAGCTCGCGAGCGTGGCCTGGACGTTTCTGACCAAATGTCTGATTCTGAAGTCTGGCAACTCATCTTTGCGCCCGGTTTTTCAACCGCCGAAGTGGTCACCGATGTCTCAGGGCGAGGCGTTGGCATGGACGTGGTGAAGCGAAACATCGCGGCACTGAATGGCACGGTTGATATTGATTCCGCAGAAGGCTACGGCATGAAAGTGTCGGTGCGTCTTCCGTTGACGCTGGCGATCATGGACGGCATGTCGGTCGGGGTGGGCGACGAGGTTTACCTGTTGCCGCTGTCGTCAGTGGTTGAGTCATTCCAGGTTAAGTCGGATGCGGTCAGCACGGTCGGCCAAGGCTCGCAACTCGTTAAAGTTCGTGACGAGTACATGCCCGTTATCGAGCTTGAAAAGGTCTTCCAGATCCCGCGCTTTAACTTCGAAAAGGCCAGCGACATCATGGTTGTAGTCGAGGCAGACGGTAGCCGCGTTGCCCTGCTGGTTGATGAACTTTTGGGTCAACAGCAAGTGGTGGTGAAAAACCTGGAATCCAACTACCGCAAGGTGCCCAACGTGTCTGGGGCCACCATTTTGGGCGATGGCAAAGTCGCGCTCATTCTGGATACCGGTGCCTTGGTCAGACGTTCGCGCCATTAGTCCATTGGGTTGAATCGGCACATGGTCAGAACATCCAGCACGCCATCCTTGGCTAGCCGGCAGGCCGACGGCTTGGGTGACAGCGGTGCCGTCGGCGGGCAAGGGCCTGAGTTTGCCTGGACTGATGACGATTTCAACCGCGTCCAGTCCATGATCTACAAGCGCGCTGGCATCAGCCTGCAAGACGGTAAACACGCTATGGTTTACAGCCGCCTCTCGCGGCGCTTGCGTGACACCGGCCACCAGAGCTTCAGGGACTATTTGGATTGGCTTGAAAAAAGCGAAGGCCCGGAGTGGCAAGAGTTCATCAACGCGCTCACCACTAACTTGACCTCGTTTTTTCGCGAGCACCATCACTTTGAAATCCTGACCAAACTGCTGAAGTTCAAGCCTGCCAGCACATCGTGGAACGTGTGGTGCAACGCCGCCTCTACCGGAGAGGAGCCTTATTCCATCGTGATGACGGCGGTTGAGGCGCTGGGCCCAAGCGCCACCTTCAAGCTGACTGCCAGCGATATCGACTCCAAAGTATTGGCCTCGGCCGCGCGTGGTGTGTACCGGGTTGATGGTCTCAAGGGCGTTAGCCAGGCCCAGACGCAACGGTTTTTCATGCGTGGCAAAGGTGACAACGAAGGCATGGCCCGCGTCAAGCCCGAGCTGCAAAAAATGATCAACTTTATGAGCGTGAATTTGATCGGTGATGATTGGCCATTTCACGATCCGTTTGACGTGGTGTTTTGCCGCAACGTCATGATCTACTTTGATGCCACCACCCAGCGCAAAGTGCTTGAGCGTATTCACCGCGTCATGAAGCCCGGTGGCATGCTGTTTGTGGGCCATGCGGAGAATTTCAGCGAGTCGCGTGACTTATTCATTTTGAAGGGCAAGACGGTCTATGAACGCGTG
>JANOLC010000153.1:0-4120 GCA_031419575.1 Burkholderiales bacterium
AACGCCTGCTGTGGCGACCGGGACTTTTAGTACCGACAAGGGCGATTTCACGTTTGACGTGAGTGCCAAATTGCGCCCTCAACGCCCGTGGATCAACGTGTTGGCGAACTCCGGTTTCGGCGCGCAAATTTCAGAAACCGGTGGTGGTTACACCTGGGCGTTGAACAGCCGCATGAACCAGCTCACCGCTTGGTCCAACGACCCGGTGGCCGACCCGCCGTCCGAATGGTTTGTGCTGCAAGACCGCAAAACGTTGGAGGCCTGGAGCGTGACCCCTAATGCGTGGGGCAGTGAACCCACTACTTATAAAGTCACTCACGGCCAGGGCATAAGCACCATCAGCCACCGCCGGGGTGACTTGGCCGTGACAGCGTCGTGGTGCGTGGATGCCCACAGCGCCGTCAAGCAAGTGCGCCTGCACGTGGTCAACCATGGGCCTCGAACACAGCGCTTGCGCGCTATAGGCATGGTGGAATGGGTTATGGGGGCCAACCGGGTGGACAAGCGAACCGTCTATACCCGCAAGGTGCATGACGAGCTCACTTCGGAAGGCGACCGGCTAACCGCCCTGCTGGGCACCCAAACAGACCGTTCGGCCGGGTTTGGCAACGGTACCGCCTTTTTTGCCATCGCAACCCCTGCGGATGCCGTCGAGAATTGGACCTGTGACCGGCGGGAGTTTTTTGATGACAAGGGCTTTTTTGTCTTGCCGGACCAGTTGGCCCAGGCGGAAGGTGCAGGCCTTGACCCTTGCGCCGCCCTGTCCACGTTGTTTCGCCTGGGTGCGGGTGAGAGCATTGAGCAGGTTTTCCTGCTGGGCTATGCCGACAGCCCGCGGGCCGCCCAAACGCTGGCGGCTGAGGCAGCGTTGGCGTCCGCAGACTCGCGGCTGGCCACCGTGTCTGAAACGTGGAATGCCTTGCTGGGTCATGTCGCGGTCAAAACACCTGACCCGCTGTTTGACGTGATGGTAAACCGGTGGTTGCTGTACCAAACCGTCTCATGCCGCTTGTGGGCCAAGGCCGGCTTTTACCAGGCGGGCGGTGCCACGGGTTACCGTGATCAGTTGCAGGACACCATGGCCCTGGCCTGGGCGGCACCGGCGATGCTGCGCGACCAGATCGCGCTGTGCGCCGCGCGTCAGTTTGCCGAAGGTGACGTTCAGCACTGGTGGCACGCCCCCACCGGGGCCGGTGTGCGCACCCATTTTTCGGACGATCTGCTGTGGCTGCCTTACGCCACGGCGCACTACCTGCGAGTGACGGGCGATGTGGGCCTGCTGAACCAGGCCGTACCATTTCTGGAAGGCGCCAGCATTCCAGAGGGTGCTGAAGACGCTTACTACACACCGGGCACAGCTAAGCAAACCGCCAGCGTGTATGAGCACGGTGCCCGCGCCATTGACCGCAGCCTGCGAGTGGGCGTGCACGGCCTGCCGCTGATGGGCAGCGGCGACTGGAACGACGGCATGAACCGTGTGGGCATTGAAGGCCGGGGCGAATCAGTCTGGCTGGGGTGGTTCTTGTGCACGGTGGTCGCGGGGTATGCGCCACTGGCACGCGAACGCGGCGAGCTGGTACGCGCGCAAACGTGGGAGACCGCTGCGCAGGGCTGGACGCAAGCGCTGATGGGGGCGGCGTGGGACGGCCAGTGGTTCAAGCGCGCCTTCTTTGACAACGGGGAGCCGCTGGGCTCCAGCGCCAACGCCGAAGGCCGCATTGACCTGATCGCGCAGGCCTGGGCCACACTGTCTGGCATCGCACCGCCCGATAAGCAACAAGCGGCACTGGCATCCATGGAAGCCTATTTGATGGACCCCGAGGCTGGTTTGATCCGGCTCTTGGACCCACCGCTGGTCAACGCCGTGCCCAGCGCCGGCTACATCCAGGCCTACCCGCCAGGCGTGCGTGAAAACGGTGGCCAATATTCGCACGGCGCCATCTGGGCCCTGATGGCTCAGGCCGAATGGGCCCACCAGGACCCAACGAGCACGCAGGCGGGCATCGACAAGGTCTGGCGCAGCTTCACTTGGCTGAGCCCCGCCCACCGCGCCAGCCACCCGGTGCAGGGCCCGGCCTACGGTCTAGAACCTTATGTGATGGCGGGTGACGTCTACACCCAGCCACCCTACGTGGGGCGTGGTGGCTGGAGCTGGTACACAGGTGCGGCGGCGTGGATGCACCGCGCGGCGATTGAATCCCTGTTCGGCCTGCAGATCGGCGCCACCGATCTATCGTTCAACCCCTGTCTGCCGTCGCACTGGCCACAAGCCGAATTGACGCTGCGGCGGGACCATCTCAGCCTGCGGTTTTTCTTGGTGCGCGGTAACGCTCCCACTGCCCTGGCAGCAACCAGCCAGTGGAACGCTCAACTGTTGGCAGTGGGCCAGACCCTGCGTTGGGTTGATGCGGCAGACCAGAGTTGCTTTGTATTGGCACTTTCAGACAAATAATACGATTAAAAATGCCTAAAGTCCCCGTCAATATTAAATAGTTCGCTATAACTTACGTAGCAAATATTTTCTGAATCGCAGGCGTGGGCAACCCGGCACCCGGTCTCCTCCTACGCGGTGAAGCGCGGGATTCCGATAGCTGATCCGGGCACCAACTTTTAAAGTGAATGCTTCTGCCCGCCAGCCATAGGGCGTGGGCAGATTCGTCAAATCTACTGTTCACCAACCGAGGCCAATCCTATGCTTAAAAAAACTGAAGTTAGCAATGTCAAACTCCTGCCCGTGGGGGACAACATGCCCATGGTTATCAACGAGGAGGCCCTGAACGCGGCCAAGCGCAGCCTGGACCAGGGCGCGGTAACGCCCAGTTTCGGCCCCTGGCGTGCAGACATCGTCAAGCTGCTGAATGACTCGCTGGCCACCGAGCTGGTGTGTGTGTTGCGTTACAAGCGCCACCACTTCACCGCGCAAGGGCTGGCATCGTCCAAAATTGCTGACGAATTTTTGGTTCACGCCAACGAAGAGTCTGCCCATGCGGACCGCCTGGCCCAGCGCATTGTTCAACTTGGGGGCGAGCCCGACTTTTCACCCGCGTCACTCGTTGGGCGCAGCCATGCGGACTATGACGAGTCCAGCGACTTGATGGCCATGATCAAGGCCAATCTGATTGCCGAACGCGTTGCCATTGAGGCCTACAGCCAGATGATTGCCATGATTGGCGACAAGGACTCGACCACGCGCCGCCTGTTGGAAGACATCTTGAGCGACGAGCAAGAGCACGCCGAAGAGTTGCGGGACTGGTTGGCGGACTAACTACCGGCTCACCTACCTGGCTGCCATCGGGAATTCATGGGATCGGGGGGGGGGGGGGGCCAAGAATAATTAAAACCAGAAGAAGCTGCCCACACCCACCGTGCTGTGCGCACCAATGGTTCCACCCATCAGATCAACCAGGCGTTTGCACATCATCAGTCCAATGCCTGTGCCCTCCTCGGCGGCGGTCTCCCGGCCCAACCGGTTGAACGGTTGAAAGAGTTGCTCCAGTTGTTCAAGGCACAAGCCGCTTCCTGTGTCGCGGATGCTGATGCACAGCCGGTCGGCCGGTCTGTCCTCTAGTGTCACTTCGACCTTGCCACCCAAGCGGTTGTACTTGATGGCATTGTTGAGAATATTGATCAGCACCTGCTTCACACGGTGACGGTCTGCCGTAAGGTAATGCGGTGGCACATACGGGGGGAAAAGCATGGTCACACCGCGCTTGCTGGCCAGGGGCTCCATCAGAGCCTGGCAGTCCATCAACACATCGTTCAAAGCCACACACTCCGCCGCCAGCACCAAGTTGCCGGATTCAACCCGCGCCAAATCCAGCACCTCGTTGATCAAGGAGAGCAAATACCAGCCGGCCTTGACAATTTGCGCCAAGCTGCCCGCCTGAGCGGGCGACGGTGGCGGGGTGCCCGACTCAATCAGTTGCGCAAAACCCAGAATCGCATGCAAAGGTGTGCGAAGTTCATGGGTCATGCTGGACAGAAAGTCTGATTTGGCCTGGTTAGCCTTTTCTGCGGTAGCACGGGCTGATTCCAGCGCCAGATTGTTGACTCGCAACGCCTCAAGCATATTGTGCCGCTCGGTCACATCACGCATGGTCACCTGCAACGCAGGCTGGCC
>JANOLC010000154.1:0-3245 GCA_031419575.1 Burkholderiales bacterium
GCGTCCAGAATGCCTTCGGGGATTTCTTTTGTGCTGCCATCGGCGGCGGTGTAGGTGATGGCCGGGTTGGTCATCAAATGGCCGACGTTGCGCACAAACATGAGCGAGCGGCCGTGCAGCGTGACGGTTTTGCCCTTCGGCGAGATGTACACCCGGTCGGCGTTCAGGCCACGGGTGAAGGTGCTGCCGCCCTTGGCCACTTCTTCCGTCAGCGTGCCTTGCAAAATGCCCAGCCAGTTGCTGTAGGCCAGCACTTTGTCGTCCGCATCCACCACGGCCACCGAGTCTTCCAAGTCCAGAATGGTCGACAGCGCCGCTTCCAGCACCAGGTCGCTCACACCGGCCGGGTCGGTTTTTCCGATGGCGGTGGTGCGGTCGATCTGAATGTCAAGGTGCAGGCCGTTGTGTTGCAGCAGCACCGCAGAGGGGGCCGACAGCTTGCCCTGGTAGCCGATGAACTGGCTCTCATCGGCCAGGTTGGTCGTCTTGCCATTACTGAGTTTGACGACCAGCTTGCCAGCGCGCACGCTGTAACCAGTTGAATCAATGTGCGAGCCTTTGGCCAGCGGTGCGGTGCGGTCCAGCACGTTGCGGGCATAGGCAATCACCTTGGCACCGCGTTTGGGGTTGTAGCCTTTTTCTTTTTCAGCGCCATCAGCGTCCGAGATCACGTCCGTGCCATACAGCGCGTCATACAGGCTGCCCCAGCGGGCGTTGGCGGCGTTCAGGGCATAGCGCGCGTTCAGGATGGGCACAACGAGTTGCGGGCCGGCCTGCTTGGCCAGCTCGGCATCCACGTTGTCGGTGGTGATGGTGAAGGCTTTGGGCTGGGGCACCAGGTAGCCAATTTTTTCCAGAAAGGCGCGGTAGGCCTTCATGGCTTCCGGCGTAGCGATGGGGCCTTTGTTGGCCTTGTGCCAGGCGTCCAGCTCGGTCTGCAGGCGGTCCCGCTCGGCCAGCAGCGCGATGTTCTTGGGGGCCAGGTCGGCCACGATGGCGTCGAAGCCTTTCCAGAACTTGCTGCTTTCAACCCCCGTGCCGGGCAACACCTTGTCTTCAATGAACTGGTGCAAATTGCTGGCCACTTGCAGGCGGTGAACGGGGGTGCGTGCTGTCATGAAAGGCTCTCCAAAGGACACAATTAAAAAGCGGGCGGGTGCCGCAGACCGCCGCTATTTTATTGGGTCGCCCCAGACGCTGGCGTTTTTGCGCCTGGTGCTCAGGATGGCTGGGCCAGCATCCGGTCTCTGGCCACAAAGTATTTACGGGCGTAGGCCACCAGTTGCGCATCGGTGGGGTGGTCGACTGTCTCGACACCCACCACTTTGTCGGACATGTCGCGGTCGTGCGACTGGATGTGTTTGATGAGTTGCAGCTTGGCTTGCGCAGGGCCCACCACCAGAATCTCTTGCGCGCCTTTCAGTGCTTCAACGATGGCATGGTAGTAGTGCGGGTCTTCCGCCGCGCGGCCAGAACCCACGGTGCGGCTTTTGGAGTGCAATTTCTGGTGCGGGTTGGCGGGGTGGACCACGGACTTTTCGACATCGTCCGGGCTGATGTGCATAACGTGCGCCTCGGAGTGATCGAGCCAGACAACAGCGTGATGGTGAGACATGGTTTTCTTTCTTCAGTTGGGTAGAACCACAGCTTAGGCCGATCAGAAAGCGGCGTATTGATGCGCGTCAACTTTGCGTGGCAAGCCCCTGATATCTGGAAAGTGCCCGGCAAGAAGCCTGAAAATAACCACATGCATGAATCCCAGCCACTCCCCTACGCCCACATCCGCGTGGTCGAATTCACCCACATGGTCATGGGGCCCACCTGCGGCATGGTGCTGGCCGACTTGGGGGCCGAGGTCATCAAGGTTGAGCCCATTGGCCATGGCCGTGAGGGCGACGCCACCCGTAAGCTGATTGGCTCGGGCGCAGGCTTTTTTCCCCTGTTCAACCGCAACAAGAAAAGCCTGGCGCTGGATCTGGAAACGCCCCAGGGCAAGGAAGCCGTGTTGCGCCTGATCGCCACCGCCGACATCGTCAGTGAAAATTTCAAGCCCGGCACCATGAAGAAACTGGGGCTGGACTACGAGAGCCTCAAGGACCTGAACCCGCGCCTCATCTACATCAGCCACAAGGGTTTTTTGCCCGGCCCGTACGACCACCGCACCGCGCTGGACGAGGTGGTGCAGATGATGGGCGGCCTGGCCTACATGACCGGGCGACCCGGTGACCCGCTGCGTGCGGGCACCAGCGTGAACGACATCATGGGCGGCATGTTTGGCGCGATGGGAGAGATGGCGGCACTGGCGCAGCGTGACCACCCTTCCCACGGCTCGGGGTTAGGCCAGGAAGTGCAAAGCGCGCTGTTTGAGAACAATGTGTTTCTGGTCGCCCAGCACATGATGCAGTTTGCCGTCACCGGTCAGCCCGCTGCGCCCATGCCTGCTCGCATCTCGGCCTGGGGCATTTACGACGTGTTCCATGTGAAGGACGACGGGCAGATCTTTCTGGCGGTGGTCAGCGATTCGGCCTGGGCCACCTTCTGCGATGCCTTCAGGTTTGACGACCTGAAGCAGGACGCCCGCCTCAAAACCAACAACGACCGCGTGCGCGAACGCGACTGGATGATGCCCGCGCTGCGTGAGCGCCTGGCCGCTTTCACCGCTGCCGAACTCAGCGCGGTGTTCGAGCAGCACGGCCTGCCCTTTGCCCCCATCACCCGTCCGCAGGACTTGATGAACGATCCGCACCTGTTGGCTACCGGCGGCCTGGCGCCCATGACCCTGCCTGATGGCCGGGAAACGCAAACCGTGCTGATGCCCATCACGCTGGACGGCCAGCGCCTCGGTGTGCGTTTGAACCCTCCCAAACTGGGCGAACACAATGCGGAAGTGCTGGGTGCGTTAGGCTACAGTGCTACTGAAATTGAAGCAAACTATTCAATACCGACGGGGACTACAGGGTGATTTGATCATAAAATCGGCCGCCCCTCGGCAATCCAGGTGCTGATAGTGTGCCTGAACGGGGTGGAGTGGCGCATTGTGAAGCCGTCTCAATCCCAAACAACGACCTGAACCCTCCCACACCGATAACCTCAAAAACTGATCTCATGACCTACTCCAAAAAATCCTACGTCGAACATGTCGCTGTGCGTGTCAAAGACATCCACTGGCACATCAACTTCTTCTATGAAGCCCTGGGCATGGACGTGCGCGAGGTGGATGGTGACCCTGTTTCCCCCAAACAATA
>JANOLC010000155.1:0-2544 GCA_031419575.1 Burkholderiales bacterium
GAAGAGTGCAAAGCACTTCTCACCGGCTTCCGTTTCCCGTTCAAGAACTGAGGCGACTCGTGGCAAAAATGGCTTTAATCCAGCGCGAGCTCAAGCGCGACAATCTGGTTGCGAAGTACGCGAAGAAGCACGCGGAACTGAAAGGCATTTCCAACGATGCCAAGCGCTCTGATGAAGAGCGCGCGCTGGCTCGTTTGGCTTTGCAAAAGTTGCCTCGCAACGCAAACCCTACACGTCAACGCAACCGTTGTTTAATCACCGGCCGTCCACGTGGCACATTCCAGCATTTTGGTTTGGCCCGTGCAAAGATTCGCGAAATGGCATTTGCCGGAGAAATCCCAGGCATTGTCAAAGCCAGCTGGTAATCGGCAGGAGACATAAATATGAGCATGAGTGATCCTATCGCCGACTTGCTGACACGCATTCGAAATGCGCAAATGGTTGCCAAAACAACCGTGTCAGTGCCTTCATCGAAGGTAAAAGTTGCTATCGCCCAAGTGTTGAAAGACGAGGGTTACATTGACAGCTTCAAGGTAAATGCCGAAGACGGAAAGCCCGCCCTCGAAATTACGTTGAAGTACTACGCTGGCCGTCCGGTCATCGAAAGAATTGAACGCGTCAGCCGTCCTGGTTTGCGTGTTTACCGTGGCAGTGATGCCATTCCGCAAGTTCAAAACGGTTTGGGCGTTGCCATTGTGACAACACCGCAAGGCGTGATGACTGATCGCAAGGCTCGCGCTACCGGTGTCGGTGGTGAAGTTCTTTGCTACGTCGCTTAAAGCGTGACATTAGGAGTACAAAAAAAATGTCTCGTATAGGAAAAATGCCCGTAGCCGTACCGGCAGGTGTGGACGTTGTGATCAAGGATGATCAAATCAGCGTGAAAGGTTCTGGCGGTACTTTGATGCTGTCGCAGAATTCTCTGGTCAAAGTGGTAAATGATGCTGGTTCAATCAGCTTTCAGCCTGCCAACGACTCACGTGAAGCCAATGCCATGAGTGGCACAATTCGCCAGTTGGTTAACAATATGGTGGTCGGTGTGACCAAAGGCTTTGAGAAAAAGCTTAACTTGGTTGGCGTGGGTTACAAAGCCCAGGCACAAGGTGCGAAATTGAACCTCACGGTAGGTTACTCGCACCCGGTTAATAAAGACATGCCAGCAGGCATCACTGTTGCAACGCCAACCCCGACGGAAATCGTCATTAAAGGGGCTGATCGTCAGCGCGTGGGCCAAGTGGCTGCTGAAATTCGTGCGATTCGTCCTCCTGAGCCCTACAAAGGCAAAGGCATCCGTTATTCGGATGAGAAGATCACGATCAAAGAAACCAAGAAGAAGTAAGGGGCAGCACTATGTTGACCAAAAAAGAACAACGTCTTCGCAGATCGCGTCAAACTCGTATTCGCATTGCCACGCAAGGCGTTGCTCGCTTGACAGTAAATCGCACCAATTTGCACATTTACGCCAGCGTTATCTCTGGCGATGGCGGCAAAGTGATTGCTACGGCTTCAACCGCAGAATTAGAAGTTCGCACCTTGCTGGGCGGCTCTGCTAAAGGCGGCAACGTTGCAGCAGCGCAAGCCATCGGCAAGCGCCTCGCAGAAAAAGCAAAAGCAGCGGGTGTTGACAAAGTGGCATTCGACCGTTCCGGCTTTGCTTATCACGGACGCGTCAAAGCGTTGGCTGATGCAGCACGCGAAGCAGGCTTGCAGTTCTAAGCAGATCGGAAAATAAAAATGGCTAAAGTTCAAGCAAAAATGCAAGGTAAGGCAGAGGGCCCAGAAGACGGCATGCGCGAGAAAATGATCGCGATCAACCGAGTCACGAAAGTGGTGAAGGGTGGACGTATTCTTGGTTTCGCTGCATTGACGGTAGTGGGTGATGGCGACGGTCGCATCGGTATGGGTAAAGGAAAGTCGAAAGAAGTTCCGGCGGCTGTGCAAAAAGCAATGGAAGAAGCTCGTCGCAACATGATTAAGGTGTCGCTTAAGAATGGCTCTATTCACCACAAAGTGATGGGTCACCACGGCGCGGCCAACGTTATGATGGCACCAGCACCTAAGGGTACCGGTATCATTGCCGGCGGGCCAATGCGTGCAGTGTTCGAGGTCGTTGGTATCACCGATATCGTGGCAAAGAGCCATGGCTCGACCAATCCCTACAACATGGTTCGTGCGACTTTGGATGCTTTGTCAGTGTCGACAACGCCTTCAGCAGTGGCGGCCAAGCGCGGCAAGACCGTCGAAGAACTCTTCGTCTAATCTTTGCTTCGTTTATTAAGGCAGAAGTTTTAAATGACAACACAACAAAAAGTGACAGTTCAGTTGGTGCGTAGCCCAATTGGCTGCAAAGAATCCCACCGTGCAACAGTGCGTGGTTTGGGTCTTCGCAAGATTCGCAGTACCAGCGAGTTGGTGGACACGCCTGAAGTGCGTGGAATGATTAACAAGATCAGTTATCTGGTCAAAGTGCTCTAAGAGGTTGATGATGGAACTCAATGGCATCAAGCCTGCGGATGGCGCAAAACACTACAAACGACGTGTGGG
>JANOLC010000156.1:0-2327 GCA_031419575.1 Burkholderiales bacterium
GCACACCATCAGCTTCGAAGAGATGCTGGAGATGGCCTCCATGGGCTCCAAAGTGTTGCAGATTCGCTCGGTGGAATTTGCCGGCAAATACAAGGTGCCGCTGCGGGTCTTGAGCAGCTTCACCCCATGGGACATTGATATTAACGAAGAGGCCGCATCCGGCACCCTGATTTCTTTTGAGGAAGACGAACACATGGAACAAGCTATTGTCTCGGGCATCGCATTCAACCGCGATGAGGCCAAAATTTCCGTGCTGGGTGTGCCAGACAAGCCGGGCATTGCGTACCAAATTCTGGGTGCGGTGGCCGATGCCAACATTGAGGTGGATGTCATCATCCAGAACATCAGCAAAGACGGCAAGACCGACTTCAGCTTCACCGTGAACCGGGGTGATTACGCCAAAACGGTGGACCTTTTGAGAGACAAAGTCTTGCCCGCCCTGGGCGCGCAGGAAGTGGTGGGTGACACCAAGATTTGCAAGGTTTCCATCGTCGGTATCGGCATGCGCAGCCACGTCGGCGTGGCCAGCACCATGTTCCGCGTTCTGGCTGAAGAAAGCATCAATATTCAGATGATTTCCACCAGTGAAATCAAGACCTCGGTGGTCATTGACGAGAAATACATGGAGCTGGCGGTGCGCGCCCTGCACAAAGCCTTTGATCTAGACCAACCCCCAGCCTGAAACAGGCCCGAGTCGTGAGATAATCTGGGTTGATTTTTGGAAGCGTGACCGAGTGGCCGAAGGTGCTCCCCTGCTAAGGGAGTATGGGACTTAAAATTCCATCGAGGGTTCGAATCCCTCCGCTTCCTCCAAAAAACTAAAAAAGCCACTCATTCGAGTGGCTTTTTTTTGGCTGTACTTGTCACTGCACAGTTTTAAAAAGCCAGTGGCTACCGGTATTCCACTTCGTGCAGCGTCGTCAGGTTGATCAGCGCAGTGATCACTTCGGCTTTGAAGCCGATTCTTGAATGCCCGGCACCATCGCCTCCGCTCATGATTAATTTTTGAAGATACTCCACGCAGTCGCGGTGTCCCCAAAACGTGTTGATGGCTTTGGCGATGCGCTCGTGGTGCTGGGTAATGACGGCCATTTCACGGTCAATGCGGGCCTGCCGGGGAATTTCATGCAGGGGCATGGGACGCGTCGCAACATCTTCGACTTTGGCATCGATATCCGGGAATCCAATGAATTTTTTATTGGGCATGTCAACGTTCCATGGTTCTTGAGATTGCACGGCTTGAAGGTCATCGCAATCCGTAGGGGCTTTGAATATAAAGCCCATCCACGGATTTTAAAGCCCTAAACAAAGGCAAAAACCCTGTTGATGCGCCTAATTCACCATGACCAGCTTGCCCTTCACCCCGCGTGAGCCCATGTGGGCATACGCGGCTTTCAAGTCGGCCATGGGCACGGTGCTGTCGATCACGGGTTTGATCTTGCCCTGGGCGTACCACTGTGCCAACTCGCCCATCATGGCAGCGTTGGCTTTGGGTTCGCGCTTGGAAAAATCGCCCCAGAACACGCCCACGATGGAAGCCCCTTTGAGCAAGGCCAGGTTGAACGGCAAGGCAGGGATGGGCCCAGACGCAAACCCTACTACCAAATAGCGACCGCGCCACGCGATGGAGCGAAACGCGGGTTCCGCAAAGTCGCCGCCCACCGGGTCGTAAATCACGTCAGGGCCTTTTCCGTCGGTCAGTGTTTTTATGGCATCCCGCAAATTGGCCGTGCTGTAGTTGATGGTCTCGTCGGCTCCAATCGACTTGCACAGCGCGCACTTTTCGTCGCTCGAAGCCGCTGCGATGACCCTGGCACCCATGGCCTTGGCAATTTGAATGGCGGCTGTGCCCACGCCGCCTGCAGCGCCTAACACCAGCACCGTCTCACCTGCCTTGAGTTGCGCCCGGTCTACCAGCGCGTGGTGCGAGGTGGCATAGATCATGATGAATGCGGCCGCGTCCACAAATGAGAAACCTGGTGGCAGTGGCATGCAGCGCTCGGCTGGTGCCAGTGTGTGGGTAGCAAACCCGCCCGTGCCTGACAGGCAGGCCACGTGTTGCCCTACCTTGAGGTGTTTGACGCCTTCGCCCACAGCCGTGACCACGCCCGCGTATTCAGAGCCCGGTACAAACGGTAGCGGCGGCTTCATCTGGTACTTGTTTTGCACGATGAGGATGTCGGGGAAATTCAGGCTGGCCGCCTTGATGTCGATCAGAACCTCGCCTGCACCAGGTTGGGGTGTGGGTATTTCTTTCCAGGTCAGCGCATCAACACCCACGGGGTTTTCACAGAGCCAAGCGTGCATTCAAAATCTCCTAAAAAATG
>JANOLC010000157.1:0-3265 GCA_031419575.1 Burkholderiales bacterium
GATTGGTTGTATCTGGAGCTGCCCGCTGGACCAGATGCTGCAGTTCCCCGTGGCCACCATGATCAGGTTTTGTCATAACCACGGCCTGATTCAGGTGAGTAACCGACCCCAGTGGTGGACGGTGGCAGGTGGTGCACGCCAGTACGTTGAAAAGATCATTGCGGGCATTGCCGATAAACGACTTAATACTCCTGTGCGGCGCATTGACCGCAACGCCAATAGCGAGCGCAGCGGCGTGACAGTGGTGACCGATGGCCGCGTTGAGACGTTCGACAAAGTGGTGATGGCCACCCACTCCGACCAAGCCCTGGCGCTGCTGGGTGAGCCCAGCATGGCCGAACGGCAAACCCTCGGTGTCATTCGTTACCACCCCAACAAGGCGGTATTGCACACTGACGCGTCCGTGTTGCCCAATAACCCCAAAGCCTGGGCCGCGTGGAACTACGAACGCGGGGCGCAATACGGCATTAACAGAGACATCCATAGCGACATCAAAACCGGCAAGGCCGATTTGTCAACACGCCATCCGCCCGCGCCACCGTCCCCACAAGTCTGCCTGCACTATCTGATCAACAAGCTGCAGCCGATTCCCTTTGCGCAACCCGTCATCGTGTCGTTGAACCCCCTGCAAGACATTGCCCCCGCCCATGTGCTGGGTGAGTACGACTACAGCCACCCGGTGTTTGACCTGGACGCCATCAACGCCCAAGCCCGCATGCCCACATTGCAGGGCCAGCGGCACACTTACTTTTGTGGCGCGTGGATGGGTTATGGCTTTCACGAAGACGGTTTGAAGGCAGGCATGGGCGTAGCCCGCAGCCTCAACCAAGACATCGCCCGCCAGCCCGAGAGTCAGACATGACTCAAAGCCAGAACACGCCCCACATCGCACCTCTCATCGGCTTCGGCCAGGTGCGCCACACGCGCCTGCACCCGCAGCGCAATGCCTTCGCCTACGGCACGTATTTTTTAATGTTACCCATGCGAACACTGGCCGTGGCAGGCAGTGATGTGCTGGCCATCAACCGCGCGTCTTGGCTCAGCTTTTTTGATACCGATCACGGCGATAGTCGTGGGCCAGAAGCCGGTGGAGCTCTGGCTTGGGTCGATGAGTTGCTGCAGGCGAAAGGCATCACCGATGCCACCGGCGAGGCCTGGTTGCACTGCTACCCGCGCGTGCTGGGTTACACCTTCAACCCGGTCAGTTTTTGGTATTGCCATACCAAAACAGGCGAGCTGCGAGCCATCGTCGTGGCCGTGAACAACACCTTTGGCGAGCGCCATGTCTACCTGCTGGACCAACCCCAGTTGGGGCCAGAGCTGCGCGCGAAGAAGGTCTTTCATGTGTCGCCCTTTTGCGCGGTGGAGGGCGGCTACCGCTTTCGCTTCATGCTGCATTTGCAGGCCACGGCAACGCACGGCCCCCGCACGCTGGCCCGCATTGATTACGACGATGCACGCGGCCCGCTGATTGAGACCAGCGTGAGCGGTGCGCTGGAGCCCGTCACCCCCCAATCCATCCGCAAAGCCCTGTGGCGCTACCCGGTGATGACCTTTGGCGTGATGGCCCGCATTCACTGGCAAGCCCTGCGGTTGTGGCTGCGCAAAACGCATTTTTTCCGCAAGCCCGAGCCGCCTGAGGCTTTGGTCAGCCGTCAGCTTTAGTTATTTCACTTCCCCTGAAGAGTCAAAGCCATGAACAGTACCACTCATCCTTCCGCCGCAACGTCCTTCGCCATGCCGCAGGGCACTCCCGCTGCTGCGCGCACCGTGTTCAAACTGCTGCAACGCATTCAGCACGGCAGCCTGACCGTGCAAATGCCCGACGGCAGCACCCAATTTTTTGGAAACCACGCCTCGCGCCCCCACGCCAGCCTGCACCTGCACAACTGGCACTGTTTTTCGGCCGCGCTGAAATCAGGCGATATTGGTTTTGCCGAGAGCTACATCGCTGGCGACTGGACCAGTCCCAACCTGACCGAGTTGCTGCGCGTGCTGGTGGCTAACCGCAAACAGGTTGAAGACGTGGTGTATGGCTCGTGGGCCGGGCGCTTGTTGTACCGGCTGAAGCACCTGCTCAACCGCAACACCAAAGCCAACAGCCAAAAAAACATCCACGCCCATTACGACCTGGGCAATGCGTTTTACGAGCTGTGGCTGGACGACACCATGAACTACTCGTCCGCCCTGTTTGGTGATGACCTCGACCAGCCCATGCAGCAGGCCCAGCACGCCAAAGTGCGCCGTGCCCTGCGCATGGTCAACGTCAAGCCGGGGGACCGCTTGCTGGAGATCGGCTGCGGCTGGGGCGCACTGGCTGAGATGGCCAGCACCGAATTGGGTGCCCACATCACCGGGGTAACGCTCAGCACCGAGCAGCTGAAGTGGGCGCAAGACCGCATGACGCGACTGGGCGTAGCGGAGAAGGCCGACTTGCGTCTGCAGGATTACCGCGACATTGACGATGGCCCTTTTGATGCCGTGTGCTCCATCGAGATGATCGAAGCCGTGGGCCGTGAGTACTGGCCTACCTATTTCCAGGCCGTGCACCACCTGCTCAAACCCGGCGGGCGCGCCTGCGTGCAAAGCATCGTGATTGACGATGCGCTGTTTGACCGCTACGTCACCTCCACCGACTTCATTCAGCAGTACATCTTCCCCGGTGGCTGCCTGCCTTGCCCGCGCGAGTTTCGGGCGCAAGCCAACGCGGCGGGTTTTGACGTGGTGGACGAGCTGGCCTTTGGCCGCGATTACGCCGAAACGCTCAAGCGCTGGCACGACAAGTTTGTGCATGAGCGTGCCCAGGTGCTGATGGGCGGTTTTGATGAACGCTTCATCCGCATTTGGGAGTTTTATCTGTCGTACTGCGAGGCTGCGTTCATGGAAGGCAACATCAACGTGATGCAGTTCACACTTCAAAAAAGATAGCAATGTATTCAATATCGACGCGGACTTTTGGCATAAATGATGCCTCAATTTGGCGAAAGACGTCCATTTACGCTGCCTGGACACTGGCTGCACCCATGGCCTTGGCGACCAGCTCAAGCCTGGGAATTGACCCCAGCGCCATCCAAGCAGGCAGTTTGGTCACCGTGCAGGCGGATCTGAAATCGCAGGCCAAAGACGAGCTGAATTCCGAGTTGCTAACGGAGCTGCGCCGCGAACTCCCTGGTGCCAGACAAGTCGGCACCGCCAAACTCAAGTTTTGGGGTTTTGATGTCTACACCGCCACGCTGTGGGCAGCGCCCGGCTTCAAACCAACCCA
>JANOLC010000158.1:0-11815 GCA_031419575.1 Burkholderiales bacterium
CGTCGATGGCCGGGTGGGCCAGCGCGTAGTAAAGCGCCATGGCGTCGTCAACGCCTGGGTCTGTGTCGAATACGACTTTGTGCTTGGCGGTGTTCATGGTGGTTTGGGTCATGGTGGTGCGATAGGGGCTTGAGCTTGATGAAGGGTTGCTGATGACTGCGAGGGCTGGTTTTTCAAAAAACGGAGCAGTTCGGCGTGGGTGGGAATGCTGGACTGTGCGCCCGCCGTCAGGCAGGCCAAGGCGCCCGCTGCACTGGCCAGGCGCATCGCCTCAGGCAAGGTTTGCCCCTGACTCAGTGCTGCGACGAGCACGCCGCAAAAGGTGTCGCCCGCCCCTGTGGTGTCGACCGGGTGAATGGGAAAGGCGGCTTGCTCGATCAACTGCGGGGTTCCGGATTGGTGAATTCGAGCACAGCAGCCCGCGCTGCCCAGTGTTACCACCACGCATGGCACATCAATTTTGGTCAAGCCGTCAGCCACGCTGCCCTGGTGCCCGGCGATGGCCGCAAGCTCGCCTTCGTTCACGATCAGGATGTCCACATTGGCCAGCAGCTCGGCGGGAAGCGCCTGGGCAGGGGCGGCATTCACCACCACTTTAACCCCCTGTGCTTGGGCTGCCTTGGCGTAGGCCATGACGGTTGCCAATGGCGTTTCAAGCTGCATCAGCAGGTGGGTAAACCCTACAAGTGCAGGCAAGTGCACGGGCTGCAAGCAGGCGTTGGCACCCGGTGCGACGGTGATAGCGTTTTCGGCATCGTTAGACACACAAATAAACGCGGTGCCGGTGGGGTGATCCGGCGTGCGCACGATGTGCAGCTCAACATTGGCACCGTTTAACGAATCTTCGAGGGGCTGGGCAAACGCATCAGCACCTATGCCCAGCAGCATGTGGGTTTTGGCACCCCCGGCTCGTGCACAGGCCACGGCCTGGTTGGCACCCTTGCCACCGGGGTAGGTCTTAAACTCGCGGCCCATCACGGTTTCGCCAGGGCCGGGAATGTGATCCGCGCGAACTACAAAGTCGAGATTGGCAGAGCCGGCCACAAGTATCATCAGGTCAACTTTCAAAAAAGTGGATGCCACGCCCGGTGGTCTAGAAAATTGCTCATTGTGCCGTCGAATATGGCGGCTTATTCACTTCCCCCGCCGAACCCGCTTTTTGCATGCCTGATCAAACTACCACGCTACCCATGCCGCTCAAAACACTGCGTAAAAGTGAGGTGTGGGTGGTGGGTGGCTCGAACATGGATATTTCAGCGCAAACCCCAACGGCGCTGCTTCGGGGGGACTCTACCCCCGGCCAGTTGACTTGTTCACCGGGTGGCGTGGCGCGTAACGTGGCCGAAAACCTGGCACGTCTGGGTGTGCCAACCCATTTGATCGGTGTGGTGGGCGATGATGTGTTTGGTCAACGGCTGCGGCAAGGCACGGCAGTCGCCGGTGTCATGGTCGAAGCACTGCTCACTCTTCCATCTCAGCGCACGGCGAGCTACTTATCGCTGCTCGGGCCTGACGGCGATATGGCGCTGGCCGTGAATGACATGGATATCCTGGCCCACCTGACCCCCGACTTGCTGAGGCGTTTTGCACCGCAACTATCTCAGGCGGTCTGTTGGGTGGTGGACTGCAATCTGGCAGCCCCGGCCTTGCAATGGCTCTTTGACAACGCCTGTCAGACTCCCATTTTTGTAGACGCCGTATCCGTGGCCAAATGCGGCAAGTTGTTGCCTTGGTTGGGCCATATTCACGCCTTGAAGGTCAACCAGTTTGAAGCGCAAGCACTCAGTGATCTGCCCGCAGCCACCGTGTTCGAAGCCCAGGCCGCTGCGTTGCGATTGCACCAATTGGGCGCATGCCAAGTGGTCGTCAGCCTCGGGGCTCAAGGAGTCTGCTGGTGCGATGCGCAAGGCCAAGTAGGGCATCGCGCAGCGGGTCAGGTCGGTGTGGTGAACACCACTGGTGCGGGTGACGCCTTGCTCGCTGGTTTGGTGCATGGCCATGTGTGTCACCTGCCGTTGCCCGAAGCTTTGGAATTTGCCATGGCCTGTGCCGACTTGACCCTGGCCAGTCCGTTTGCCAACGCACCAGGGCTTTGCACTGAAGCGGTTTACAGTCGTGTGGCCTTATCTCGCTCTTTTCACTCGTCCCCCGCTTCTCAGTAAGCTTTCACCGCACGCCCTATGTCATTTCACGCTTTTCTTGATGTCGCTTCTGAAGTCGCACACGCCCGGGCCAACAACCAGCCGGTCGTGGCGTTGGAGTCCACCATCATTTCACACGGCATGCCTTACCCGCAGAACGTCGCCATGGCGCTTCAGGTGGAGGCTGAGGTTCGTGCCCACGGCGCTATTCCTGCCACTATCGCGATCGTAGAAGGGCGGCTCAAAGCGGGCCTGTTACCGGCCGAGATTGAGTTCCTCGGCAAACGGGGGCGCGACGTCATCAAGGTCAGCCGGCGCGACATTCCCTTCATCGTCGCGGCCGGGCAGACCGGTGCCACGACGGTGGCGTCCACCATGATCATTGCGGCGATGGCGGGCATTCGCACATTTGCAACCGGGGGCATTGGGGGCGTGCACCGCAACGCGCAGCAGAGCTTTGACATTTCAGCCGACTTGCAGGAATTGGCGCAAACGCCGGTCGCCGTGGTGTGTGCCGGTGCCAAATCCATACTCGACTTGCGCTTGACACTGGAGTACCTGGAGACGCATGGGGTGCCCGTAGTGGGCTACCGGACGGACTCGCTACCGGCATTTTTCACCAGAGACAGCGCGTTTTCGGTGGACTACCGGCTTGACACCCCAGCAGAAATTGCACGGGTTCTGAATGCCAAATGGGCTATGTCGCTGAAAGGCGGCATGGTTATTGCAAACCCGATTCCACACGAATTTGCAATGAATCGGGAGGCGATTGATGCTGCCGTCGCCCAAGCCCTGGAAGAAGCCCAGGCGCAAGGCATTGGCGGCAAGGAATCCACCCCGTTTTTGCTGGCTCGGGTGTGCGACATTACGGGTGGTGACAGCCTGGCTGCCAATATCCAACTGGTGCTGAACAACGCGAGGTTGGCGGCTGCGATTGCGGCTGCTATGGCGCCGGGATAGCGGTTGCGATGGAGATAGTCTTGGGCCAGCCCTAGGGGAACGCCCTGATTGCGGTTGGGAAATTTGGTCGATACGCTTGTCTTTTTAACTTTATAGAGAACAGAGAGAACTTATGAAATTTAATACTTCCGCCCGCTTGGGTTTGTTGGCTGCTGCCATGGTGGCCAGCTTTTCTGCGACTGCCGAGCCTGCCATTGTTTATGACATGGGCGGTAAGTTTGATAAGTCGTTTAATGAAGCAGCTTTCAACGGCATGGAAAAGTGGAAAAAGGAAACTGGCAAAACCTATTTGGAGTTCGAAGTCTCCAACGAATCCCAGCGTGAGCAGGCGATTCGCCGCATGGCTGAAAAAGGGGCCAGCCCCATCATCGCGATGAGCTTCAGTCAAGCATCTGCCATTGAAAAAATGGCCAAAGAATTTCCCAAACTTCAATTTGCCATCATTGACATGGTGGTTGACCTGCCAAACGTTCAGTCTGTAGTGTTTAAAGAGCAAGAAGGCAGCTTTTTGGTAGGGGCGATGGCGGCCATGGCCAGCAAGACGGGTAAGGTAGGTTTTGTGGGCGGGATGGACATTCCTTTGATTCGCAAATTTCAGTGCGGCTACGAGCAGGGTGCCAAATTTGTCAATGCCAAGGCTGAGGTCTACGGCAATATGACCGGCACCACAGGTGCTGCGTGGAACGATCCCGCACGTGGCGGTGAGTTGGCCAAAGCCCAGTTTGCCAAGGGCGCTGATGTGGTGTTTGCCGCGGCAGGTGGAACTGGCATGGGCGTTTACCAAGCCGCCAAAGACAGTGGCAAGCTGGCCATTGGTGTGGACAGCAACCAAAACCACCTACAGCCCGGCACCATGTTGACCTCCATGCTCAAGCGCGTGGATGTGGCGGTGTACAACGTGGCTAAAGGTCACAAGGCTGGCATGTCAGTATTGGGTTTGAAAGAAGACGGTGTGGGCTATGCCGTGGATGCCAACAACGCCAAGCTGGTGTCTGCCGATATGAAAACCAAGGTGGAGGCCATGAAGGCTGACATCATCAGCGGCAAGATCAAGGTGGCTGACTACATGGCAAAAAACGAGTGCAAGTATTGATCGTGACGAATTGATGGCTCTTGGTCCATCAAGCCTGCGGTGCGTTAGGGTGCCGCAGGCTTTTTGTTTGTTTGAGCAAACAATTTTCTGGAGTTGATTTTGGCTTTAGAGGCGGCAGTATCAAAGGTGGCACGGGGCGCTGCTGTGCACATGCGCGGTATCAATAAGCGGTTTGGTGCGGTGGCCGCCAATGCCGATGTGGACTTGAGCGTATGCGCAGGCACGGTGCATGGCATTGTGGGCGAAAACGGTGCTGGGAAAAGCACGTTGATGTCAGTGCTGTATGGCTTCTATATGGCCGACAGTGGCGGTATCGAGGTGTTTGGCAAGCCCGCCACGATCCGCAATGCGGATGAAGCCATCGCGTTGGGGATTGGCATGGTGCACCAACATTTCATGCTGGCAGACACCTTGACCGCGCTTGACAACGTGATGCTAGGGGCCGAGCCGCACTGGCTGTTGCAACGAGCGCAGGCGCAGGTGCGCCACAAGCTGGAAGGCCTGATGCAGTCCACGGGCTTGCGGGTGAAGTTGGACGCTTTGGCGGCTGACCTGTCAGTGGGGGATCGCCAACGCCTTGAAATTCTCAAAGCCTTGTACCGGGGTGCCAAAATTTTGATTTTGGACGAACCCACAGCGGTACTGACCCCACAGGAAACCGACCAGTTGTTTGACGTGCTGCGGCTGCTGCGCACTCAGGGCACCACCATTTTGCTGATCACGCACAAGCTCAAGGAAGTGATGCACCTGTGTGACCAAGTCACGGTGATGCGTGCGGGGCGGGTGGTGCAAGAGCTTCCCATTGCCCAGGCCTCCATCGAAGGGCTGGCTGAGGCCATGGTGGGGCGCAAGGTCAATATCGGACGGGTTGACAGTGGCCCGCGAGCGGTGGCTGAAGTCCGCCTGAAGGCCACTGATGTGATGGTGCGCGATGCGATGAAGGTGGTGCGCTTGGCAGGCTTGAATTTGAGCTTGCGAGCTGGTGAAATTGTCGGTGTGGCGGGTGTCTCAGGCAATGGCCAGAGCGAATTGCTGGACGTGCTCTCGGGCCTGTTGCAGCCCACTGAAGGGCAACTACAAGTCGGCGCGCGAACATTTGAAGCCCCTGCCTGGCTCGACCCCTTGACTGCCCGGGATTTGGGGCTGGCCCATGTGCCCGAGGACCGCCACGCGCGCGCGCTGGTCATGGCCTTTGCGGCTTGGGAGTCGGCCGTGCTGGGCTACGACAAGCTACCGGAATATGCCAACCACGGCTGGATGATGCACGCCAACATGCGGGATGCTACATCGCGATTGATGGCGCGGTTTGATGTGCGTCCGCGTGACCCAGAGCTTGCCAGCAGCAAGTTTTCAGGCGGCAATCAACAAAAGCTGGTGTTGGCGCGGGAGCTGGGCCAAGCTCCCACCATCTTGCTGGTGGGCCAGCCCACACGCGGCGTGGATATTGGGGCCATTGAATTTATTTATACCCAACTGCGCAACATGCGCGACGCGGGTTGTGCGGTGTTGGTGGTGTCCAGCGAACTGGATGAAATTTTGGCGTTGTCTGACAGGGTGATTGTGATGAATCAGGGGAGGGTGACCGGTGAGTTGGCGATCGGTGATTGCACAGAGGCCAGTCTGGGCATGTTGATGACGGGCGGTTCGCTATGAGTGCCACCCCCAGTTTGCCGCGATGGGCTGATTTGATTCTGTTGCCGGCCGTGTGTTTGGCGGTGGCATTGTTGGCTGCTGCAGGTGTGGTGGCGCTGGTGGGGCAGAACCCGGTCGAGGTCATCAAGGTGCTGGTGCAGGGGGCGTTCGGCACGCCACGCGGCATCAGCTACACCCTTTATTACGCCACCACGTTTATCTTTACCGGCTTGGCCGTGTCGGTGGCGTTTCATGGGGGCTTGTTCAACATTGGTGGAGAGGGCCAGGCCATCATCGGGGGCTTGGGCACCGGGCTGGTGGCGATGTGGCTCTCTGCCGTGCTGCCAGCGTGGCTCATGTTGCCTTTGATGTTGCTGGCAGGTGCTGTGTTTGGCATGGCCTGGGCGGTGGTGCCTGCCTATTTGCAGGCCTACCGGGGCAGCCATGTGGTGATCACCACCATCATGTTCAACTTCATTGCCAGCAGCGTGCTGGTGTATTTGCTGGTCAACCACTTGCGGCCTAAAGGCATGATGTCGGTGGAGAGTGCGGCCTTTGCACCGTCTGCCAAGCTGCCGGGCATGCACCAGGCTTTGGGCTGGCTGGGGCTGGATTGGCCGTCAACGCCATTGAACGTCAGCCTGTTTTTGGCATTGGTGGCGGCCCTGTGTGTGTACTTGTTTTTGTGGCGGACACGGGCGGGCTACCACTTGCGGGCTGTGGGATCCAGCCCCAGTGCTGCCGAGTACGCGGGCATTCGGCCCAAACACCAAGTCATCATTGCCATGGCCATTTCCGGGGCGCTGGCGGGCTTGGTGGGCATGAACGAAATCGCCGGGGTGAGTGGCAAGCTACTGCTCGAATACGTCAGCGGTGCCGGGTTCACCGGTATTGCCGTAGCCTTGATGGGGCGCAACCATCCGCTGGGCATCATCTTCGCCAGCGTGCTGTTTGGCGCGTTGTTTCAGGGCGGGGCCGAGGTGGCGTTTGAGGTACGCGGTTTCAGCCGCGACATGGTGGTGATGTTGCAGGGTTTTATTGTGTTGTTTTCGGGTGCAATGGTGTACGTAATTGCACCTGGTGTGGCTTGGCTGGTGTGGGTGTTTACCAAAACGCCAGTTGCCAAGCGAGAAGGAGCCCACCATGGATGAGGCGCTGTGGGGTGGTTTGCTGGCGTCAACCTTGCGGGTGTCCACACCGCTAATTTTGTGCGCGTTGGCGGGCTTGTGGTCTGAGCGATCGGGCGTGGTGGACATCGGGCTGGAGGGCAAGATGCTGTTCGCTGCGTTTGCCGCTGGTGCCAGTGGGGCCGTGTTTGGTTCCACGGCGATTGCGTTGATGGTGGCGATGACGGTAGGCGTGGCGCTCTCGTGGATGCACGGGCTGGCTTGTGTTAGCCACCGGGGCGATCAAGTCGTGTCGGGTGTGGCCATTAACATCATTGCGGCGGGCATGACCGTGGTGCTGGGTATCGCCTGGTTTGCACAGGGTGGGCAAACCCCGGCGGTCACCACGGCGGTACGAATTCAACCGCTGTTCCCCCAAGGGGGCGAATTGTTGCGTGGCATTCCGTGGGTGGGTACTTTGCTGGGTGAAGGCTTGCTGAGCCACAACGCCATGGTGTATTTCACGTTGGTAATGGTGCCGCTGACCTGGTGGTTGCTGTTTAGAACCCGTTTTGGTTTGCGCCTGCGTGCCGTGGGTGAAAACCCGCAAATGGTGGACGCGGCCGGTGTGTCAGTAGTCCGGTTGCGTTACGCGGCGCTCACGCTCAATGGTCTGCTGTGCGGGCTGGCGGGCAGCTATCTGGTACTGGCCCAAAGTGCAAATTTCTCAGCCAATATGACGGCTGGGCGAGGATTTATGGCTTTGGCCGCTTTGATTTTTGGGCGCTGGCATCCCGTGGGCGCTTTTTGGGCGTGCCTGTTATTCGGTTTTTTGGATGCGGCCGCCATTCGTTTACAGGGGGTTCATTTACCCGGTGTGGGTGAGGTGCCGGTGCAGGTGATTCAAGCCTTGCCCTATGTTTTGACGGTGGTGCTGCTGGCCGGCTTCATTGGGTCTGCCGTGGCACCGCAGGCATTAGGCAAGCCCTACCTCAAAGAGCGGTAAGCACGCCATGGGTGCTCTGGGCAGGGGGTGCGGCTCTGAAAATCAGCGTAAAAACCCTGCTAGAGTGCGGCTCCTTGGAGAAATTATGAAATATGCATTTGCAGCTGGTTTGACTTCACTGGCGTTGGTCGCGTTCAGCGCATCGGCCCAATCCTCCAGTCCAAAGGCCGCGTCAATTGGCACTGCCAACCCCATCAAAATTGGTGAGATCAACAGCTATTCCAACATTCCCCAGTTCACCACGCCGTATCGGCAGGGTTGGCAACTGGCGGTAGAGCAGATCAACACGGCGGGCGGTTTACTGGGCCGCAAAGTGGAAGTCATTGCGCGAGATGACGGCGGCAAGCCTGAAGAGGCGTTGCGCCACGCCGTGGAGTTGACAGCGAATGAGAAAGTCGATGTGTTGGCGGGCGGGTTTTTGTCTAACGTGGGTCTGGCGCTGGCTGACCATGCTCAGAAAAACAAGCGCCTGTTTGTGGCCAGCGAGCCGTTGACCGATGCCATCGTCTGGGAAAAAGGCAATCGCTACACCTTTCGGTTGCGCCCCAGCACCTACATGCAGGCCGCCATGCTCGTCGAAGAGGCGGCCAAGTTGCCTGCCAAACGCTGGGCCACCATTGCACCGAATTACGAATATGGCCAAAGTGCGGTCGCCAGCTTCAAGGAGTTGCTCAAAGCCAAACGACCTGATGTCGAATTTGTCGGGGAGCAATGGCCTGCCCTGGGCAAGCTTGACGCGGGCACCACCCTGCAAGCCACGCTGCAAAGCAAGCCGGACGCGATCTTTAACGTGACGTTCGGCGCGGATCTTGCCAAGCTGGTGCGCGAAGGCAACCAGCGCAATATCTTCCCGAAAATGCCGGTGGTGTCGCTGTTGTCAGGTGAGCCTGAATACCTTGAGGTGCTGAAAGATGAAACCCCCAAGGGCTGGATCGTGACGGGCTATCCCTGGGATCAGATTGATTCAAAAGACCACGCCTCATTTGCTGCCAACTATTACAAAAAGTTCAACGAGAACCCCAAGGTCGGTTCGGTGGTTGGCTATGCCACCATGCAGGCCATTTTTGCAGCCATCAAAAAAGCCAATAGCACGGACAACGAAAAGCTGGTGCTGGCTATGCGAGGGCTCAAATTCAACACCCCCTTTGGCCCGGCTGAGTTTCGGGCGCTGGACCAGCAGTCCACCATGGGTGCCTTTGTGGGCACACTTGACCAGCGCGGGGGCCGCGGCACCATGGTGCAGTGGCGCTATGCGGACGGCAAAAACTACGTGCCCAAAGATGACTATGTGCGCGCGCGACGCCCAGCTGCCGCGATGAATTAAAAAAGGTTGTTAACCATGCCCTCTACGGTCTACGTCAAAGTTGTCGGTTTTCGCGATGTCGAGCGTCACGCGCTCAACACGGTTTTCCGGCTCTCGCTGGACCGCCATCTGGTCTACGCCTTATGGACGCCGGAGGTGCTGGTGCCCCCCAACCTGGCGTTGATTGATGTGGACAGCTATGAGGGAGGCTTGGAGATCGCCTCGCCTGCGCTCAACCCCAACCTCAAACTTATCTGCGTGGGCACCAAGTCACCGGTCAGTGCCTGGCGCTCATTTGCCCGTCCCCTGGACTGGATTGCCGTGGTCAGTGCCATGGACGAGCTGTTCATGGGGGCCATCACCCAGCCCGCCAGTACTAATCCTGACTTTGACCCCAATGCCACCGTGGTGGACTTGGTGCTGGACAGTGTGCCTGCGGGCGTCAAGGTGTCGCTGTTGGTTGACGAATCCCGCGACCATCGCCTGTACTTGCGGGCCCGCTGGGCCTTGGCGGGGCTGATGGATGTGGACGAGGCAACCTACGACGACCAAGCCTTGCAACTGGTTAAACGCCGTCATTACGAGTTGGTGGTAGTCAACCTGGAAAGCCCGAACGTGGACGGCTGGAAGTTGGTATCCGAGCTGGTAGCACTGCAACCCGCTATTGGCTCGGTAGTGGTCAGCACCCGTAACAATTCCTGGAGCTTGCAGCAGCAGGCAGAACAAGCGGGTTGTCGAGGCGTGTTGGAGGTGCCATTTGACCCCAATCAGGTGATTCAGCTACTTCAAAAAGTATAGCTAACTATCTATATTCGACGGGGACTGTAGGAATTTTTGCGGTCAATACTGATAACTTGGGCTAACGCAGCCTCTATCGGCAAAGGCTCCTGATGCACGCGCGCCGCCAGCAACTCGGCGCACAGCACCGCCAGGCTCAACCCGCGAGCCCCTAAAGCGCTGACTAACCACAGCGATGGTGGCAAATCGCCGTCGCCCAGGTTGAGCGGGCCACACAGCGGCATGCGATCGGTGCTGGTGCAGCGGGTATTACGCCAAGCCTGAACTTCATGTTGGACGAGTTGGTCGGCGAACACCTGGGCACCGGCAGGCAGTAAGGTTTGCAACCGTGCCAAATTCGCTTGATGACCAGCCGCCACGTTTACCACATCGCCTTCCCGCTCAAACGTCGCCCCAGTAAACCAGGCGCTGTGGTTGTCATTCATCGGTACGTGGGCCACCAGACTGCCCAAGCCATTGACGGGAAACGGGGGAAATTGATGGGCATCGCCACGACCTTCCCGCTGGCTATGCAAAGCCCATGACACTTGGCCCTGCACCGTTTGCAACTGTGCCAACGCGCTGGTGGTGAGCCGTTCCTTCGACATGCTTACCGTCAATTGAGCCAGCAGCGCTACCGCCCCACCCGCATTGGCAATGACCACCAAATCTGCTTCCGCCAAACGCTGGCCATGCGCATCGCTTGCCACCCATTGATGGCCGCTTTTGACGAGCGAAGCCACTGGTGAATTGCCTTGAAACTGAATGCCAGGTTGCGCCAGCCATGCCCGCACCAGGCTGGCGGGTTTGATCCACGCAGCCTTGCCGTGCCACAGGGCCGGGTCATGGCGGGGCAATCCATTGCGCCACTGCGGTGATTCAGTGGTGCTGTCGGATGAGGACGGGGATGAAGGGGGTAAGACATAAAAATCATCTGATGCAGGACGTGTCCATGCCGCACCACCATGGGCACCCTGCCGCAACCAATCGGCGGGCAGGCCCAGCGCACCCTCCAACCGCCGCTCCAGCACACCGCAGGCCTCCCAATCTTGTCCCGGGCTCAGCAGTGTGTTCGCTTGCTGCAAAGTCATGCGCATGCCGCGGCGCGACAAGCGCGAGCGTGGGCTGTCATCGGCCGTGGCGTGTGGCACCATCAAACCCACGGGCAGGCCAGACGCGCCCATTGCGGGCTCAGCTGCTGCATCCAGCACGGTTACTTGCCAGCCGCGCCGCGCCAATGATGCGGCCACACTGGCACCCGCCAAACCGGCTCCGACTACCACGCAATGCCCCGGTTTCACGGGTATGGCACGATGAGTAGCTGACCCGCGCGAGTTTTTTGGTTCCCATCGGGGGTTGTAGCGTCCCACAAACCCAGTCGTGCCCCTGGTTGTGATGGACGGCTGTGTCATCTCAAAACCGCATTGGTGCAGCCGTGTCAGTAACTCAGGGGAAGGCGAAGTGCAGGTCAGGGTCGTGCCCCTGCGGCAACACTTGGTCAATGATTTGACGGCCCAAATATCCCAAGGCGAATCCGAATATTCGTTGCGTGATGGATCAGTCAACACCACGGCGTCGGCCTCAAATTGCAATGCCTTCAGCTGGGTTTTCAGGTCACCCACGCACAACGTGAGCAATACCTTGCCACCCTCGAATATCAGCCGATGAAAGCCGGGTACCAGTCCATCACATTGGGCCGCCAACTCAGTGGCAAGTGCCGCCCATTCTTCTCGTGGGTTTGAAAGTTGCCTTAGCGCTGCGAAGTCAATGGGCTGGGGAACCAGGGCGACGTAGTGA
>JANOLC010000159.1:0-3595 GCA_031419575.1 Burkholderiales bacterium
CAGCAAAGCCCGCAAATAGGCCGCGCGGGGCTCGTCTGGGATTAGACGCTGAAGCTCGGTGAGATCCTTGGCTGCATCATTGGATCGCCCCATATCGATATACAGACCCGCTCGCGCCAGCAAGGCGCCAACGTGATCGGCGTCAGCTTTGATGGCCGCGTCGTAGGCGACAAGCGCGCCCGTCGTGTTGGCGGCAACGTGAAGTACAGCCCCTTTTTGGTACAGGGCATCGGCCGAGTTGGGCGCCAGTGCTGTGGCACGGGCCACCGCGTCGCTAGCCTGCCCGAACTGACGCAATCGAATTCGCACTGGCACCTCGGCCACCCAACTATCCGGTGATTTGGGGTCTAGCGCACGGGCACTGTCAATGAGTTTTAACGCCGTCTGCAACTCACCCACATCTGCATTGGCGGCGGCCTGCAGCAACAAAATTTGCATTTGAGTCGCTGGTGGCAGACCGGCCAGCGCAAAAAGGACAGGGTCAAAAATCAGCTTTTGCTTGCCCTGACCCAAATAGGCCTGAGCCAAGGGGATGACCACGTCGGCACGTGGAGCGCCAAGCAACATGGCCTCGTTGAGTGTGACTTCAGCTGCAGCCACATCGCCATTTTTGAGAAATGCTTTGCCGAGCAGCACCTGCGCCACCAATATCTTGCGGTCAATCTGAATGACGTTTTTCAACTGAATGATCGCGCCCTCGTAATCTTTTTTACCGAATCGCACAACCGCATCTTCGTAATACTGTGTTGCCTTGTCATTGGCTGCCATTGAGTACGGTGCTGCAAAAAGGCAGAGCACAAACATTGCCGCAAGAGCAATTCGCCTATTCGCTAGTTGGCAAATCAGGGTGTAGTTCATGGGTTTTGGGGTAACCGGTACCGTAAAAAGTGGTCTTTGATATTAGCGCAACCACCGCTTGAACCCCCAAGCCCCCGCAGCAATCAGGGCCAGCATCGCCCCCCCCATGAGCGCAGTGGTGGAGCTGGGGCGTTTCATGGCTTCAATAATCTGATCAATAAACACCACCATCATCAAGGTGCCGGGGGTTATGCCAATAGCGGTGCCCAGCAACAAATCTCGCAGGCGGATGTGGGAGGCGCCGGCAATCATGTTGACCACGGCAAATGGCGCGATCGGCACCATGCGCACCGCTATTACGGCCAAAATGCCACGGTTGGCCAAGCGCTGGCTAACACGGTTGACGCGTTCGCCGCCCAAACGCTGCACAACCTCGCGCCCCAGCAAAAAACCTGCTCCGTAGCTGATGGTGGCGCCCAACAGGGCGGACATCAAGGTGTAAAAAAATCCGGCAAATGGGCCAAACGCCACCAGTGTGACCAGGGTTAAGAAAGTCAGTGGCACGGCCAGGCTAAGTGCCAGCGTAAATCCACCTATGGCAGCATAGGCCCCATAAGATTTCCCCAGCATTTGCAAAGTACTGACGATGCGCTCAATGTCCAACCAGTGGCGCAGTGGTGACCACGACCAGGCCGCCGCCAGCGCCAGCAATGCCAGCAATGCCAGCAGCAGCCCGGCAAGCTTCCATTTCAAGGTTGGCGCGTCAGTCATTGCTGGAGTGGTGCGGTCGTGGCTGGGCCAGAATCTTGCCAGTGATGCCAATGGCCAAATCCCCCACATTGCCCACATCAAATATGGAGCCGTGCAGACCTGGCACGCGGTGCTCAATCAGGTTCTTACCCATCAAGCGGTGCCAGGCTCTGAACAAGAGGTTGTCCCACGTGGCCAGCCCAGCCGATTTGATCAGCAGAGTTGGGCCACCAAAAGCGACAGCGCGATAGCCACCCACAGCCATGACTTGTCCTACGAGACCCGGGTCTTTGAGCATGACACCCAAGCGACGACCGTTCATGCTCAGGTCTTGAATATGCAGCACCTGTACCAGCCAGCCCAGTAGCCGCCAAAAGGTGGTGCCCCCCCACATCATGCTGGGGTAAATGGTGTCTATGAGCACCAAGCCATTCACGCCAACGCCGCGTTGTTGCAGTTGGCGGGCCGTCTCAAGCGCAGCCAGCCCACCGACCGAAAAACCGGCCAGGTAGCATGGTCCGTGACCCCGGGCCATGATGCTGTCGGCATACAGCGTGGCCAAGTCCGCTGTGCGGGCAATCGTGCTGGCGCTAGGGGGCTGCAACATGCTGAGGTCGCAGGCATCACCCAAAGCGCGGGCCAGGTTTTGAAAGCGCATCAGATCGCCATGGCCAGACGCTGCCAAATAAAGTTGCGGGCGAGTAGCGCCGTCACCTGGGTTTGAGCTCAGGTTGATGAGCAGACCGGGGGTAGCAGTTTCCTCAGCCAGCGCGGCGGCCAAACCTTCTACCGTGGGGCGCTCGGTGATCAGGTACATGGGAACGCGCCGCCCAATGAGTTTCTCAATGCCTGTGAGGATGCTGACTGCAGCCAGCGAGTCGCCCCCTGAGTCAAAAAAGTTATCGGCGATGGTCAGATTGGGTTTGGCGAGAACCTCACGCCATAACGCCAGCAAATCGTGTTCAATTTGACTGTTGGGCGCGCGTGAAGCTAATGCGCTGGTCACAAGGTTTGATGTAGGACTTGGCAAGGCAGCGTAGTCAATTTTTCCGACACTGCTTTCCGGCAAAACTTCCAACACGCTGATGCCACCCGGAATCATGTAGTCAGGCAGGCGCACCCTCAGTGCCCTCAGCAGGCCATCGGGGCTGTGGCCTACGTGCGTGGCAACCCAGGCATGAATGGCCGGCTTGCCGTCTCGTTCGATCAGTTTGGCAGCCGCTTGACTCACGCCCTCCATCACGGACAGTGCTGCTTCGATTTCACCCAGCTCGATGCGGTACCCTCGAAGTTTGACCTGCCGATCAATTCGTCCAATGAAATGCAGCTGCCCGTCGCCACTGAGCCAGCCTCGGTCTCCCGTACGGTACATCCGCCCGGCCGGTTGAAACGGGTCATCCAGAAAGGCAGATTGGGTCAAATCTGGCCGATTTAAATAGCCCCGCGCTACGGCACCGCCACCGATATAAATTTCACCGGCAATGCCAAACGGAAGCAGCCGCTGCGCGCCATCCAACACGTAAATGCGGGTGTCATCAATAGGAGCCCCAATTGGCAAGGCCGTTGACATATTTTGCGGACTGACGCGCTCGCAAGCCCAGGCTGTTGCAAAAATGGCGGTTTCAGTGGGGCCGTAGACGTTGTACAGGCGGGCGCGCGTGTGTGTTAAAAATCGGTTGACCAGCTCGGGCAACAGCACCTCGCCCCCGCAGCAGGCCACACGCAATTTGAGGTCGGGGCGGTGGGCCGCTGCATCCAAAAAACGGCTCAGAGTAGATGGTACAAACGCCATAATGGTCACACCGTGCGTCACCGCAAAGTCGACCAATGACTCCGGCAGCAGTCTGCCGGGTGCCGGCAACGCCACGCTAGCCCCGTTGATCAATGGCACGCACAGTTCAATCAACGACGGGTCAAACGTGATCTGCGTGGCTTGGGCCGACCGGTCATACACGGTGACTCTATAGTTGCGCGTGATCCAGGCCAGTCGGCGCGACAAGGTGACGTGCTCAATCATGACCCCTTTGGGGCGACCCGTGGAGCCCGA
>JANOLC010000160.1:0-11884 GCA_031419575.1 Burkholderiales bacterium
TCGCGCTTCGTGCGGTTCACGTCAGCGATGTTGGTGCGCTCGTGGCTCAGCAAGTGCTTGGCATACGTCCAGCCCTTGTTTTCTTCGCCAATCAGGTTCTCGGCGGGCACTTCGACGTTGTCAAACCAGACCTCGTTGACCTCATGGCTGCCGTCCAGCAAGCGAATGGGGCGAACGGTGACGCCGGGGGATTTCATGTCGATCAGCAGAAAGCTGATGCCGGTCTGCGGCTTGCCGTCATTGCTGGTGCGCACCAGGCAAAAAATCCATTCGCCGTACTGGCCCAGGGTGGTCCAGGTCTTCTGCCCGTTCACGATGAATTTATTACCCTGGCGTTCATCTTTCGTCTTGACCGAGGCGAGGTAGGAACCCGAACCAGGCTCGCTGTAGCCCTGGCTACACCAGACTTCGCCGCTGGCGATACCGGGCAGAAAGCGCTGCTGCTGTTCGGCATTGCCAAACGCCATGATGACGGGGGCCACCATCACCGGGCCGAAGGGAATCACCCGTGGCGCGCCGGCCATGGCGCACTCTTCTTCAAACAAATGCTTTTGAATGGCATTCCATCCGGGGCCCCCAAATTGCTGGGGCCAAGCGTGGCCCAGCCAGCCCTTTTTTCCCAGGATTTTGGCCCAGGTCTGCATGTCGTCACGGGTCAGGTGCAGCGCGTTGTGCACCTTGTGCGAGATGTCGGCGGGCAGATTGGCCGCCACCCAACTACGCACGTCTTCTCTGAATGTCTGTTCTTCAGGGGTAAATGCCAAATCCATACAAGGTCTCCACAAAAATTTTGTTCAAATTGATCGGCGTGATTTTTAGCACGGTCGTTCGTTTACAGCTGTCCAGCGTGTGACATGCCCAACTCGGAACACAATTTTTGCACTGTGTCGCGCAATTGCGCTACCTCGGTTTCCAGTAGGGCGACGCGCTCGGCCAGTTCCGCATTCGTGCCCGTGTTGAGGGTCAGCGCCTGCCCCTCGCTGGCCATCGCGGCCAGGTCCACCGGGCCACACAGCAAATGGCACCAACGCTGCTCGCGGGCACCGGGCGCGCGGGGCAGTTTGACGACCAGCGGGCCGCCTTTCTCAACGGATCGGTCTTGCAGCTCCTCCAGAAAGCCATCCACCGACGAGATATCGGCAAATTTGTACCAGCGCTCGCTGTTCAGCCGCAGTTCACCCGCCGTTTGCGGCCCGCGCAGCATCAGCAGGCCCAATAGCACGGCCGACTGCTCGGGCACCCCCACACCGCGCTGAAAGTTGTGCTCAAACCGCGTCACCCGGCTGCCGCTGGATTCGCGCACCAGGTTGCGGGACTTCAGCTCGCTCAGCGCCTCAGCGACCTGGGCCTCGCTGACGTTCATGGCAGGTTCGCGGCTGCTTTTCTGGTTGCAGCCCAGCACCAGCGAGTTGAGCGTGAGCGGGTAGCTGTCGGGCACGGTGCGGGCTTTTTCCATCAGCGTGCCCAGCACACGGGCCTCGAAGACGGTCAGCAAGATGGGTTCTTTCAACATGGCAGGTGCCGGGGTCGATAGGGTAGGCGACAGGTTAGACGGATCCATAGAATTTTGCAAAGTGATAATCCAGCGTAAATTTAAAACGTAGCTATTTTGTGAAAAACATCGTCATTTTGATCTCTGGCACAGGCTCCAACATGCAGGCCATCGTGCGCGCGGCCCAGCGAGACCGTTGGGGCCGGTCAACCGCCACGCGTGAGGGGGCGCAGATTGCGGCCGTCATCAGCAGCAGGGCCGATGCCAAAGGGCTGGTGTTTGCGCGTGAACAGGGCATTGCCGCCCAGGTGCTTGAGCACAAGTCTTATGCCACGCGCGAGGCCTTTGATACCGACTTGATGGCGGCCATTGACCGCCACGACCCCACCGGACGACCCGCCCTGGTGGTACTGGCGGGCTTCATGCGCATCCTGACGCCGGCCTTTGTGGCGCACTATGCGGGGCGCTTGCTGAACATTCACCCCTCGCTGTTGCCGGCGTTTCCCGGCCTGCACACGCACCAGCGGGCGATTAACGCGGGTTGCCGGTTTGCAGGCACCACCGTCCATCAGGTGACGGCGGAGCTGGATCACGGCCCCATCCTGGCGCAGGCCGTGGTGCCTGTGCTCGCCAGCGATACGGCGGACACCCTGGCCGCCCGCGTGCTCACGCAGGAGCACCTGATCTACCCACGTGCGGTTGCGAACTTGCTACTTAAGTTGTAGCAAACTATTGAATAATGGCGGGGACTATCGGCCTTAATCATCACTAACTTTGGTGAAACGTGCTGTTGCGACACCCTCAATCACCACCTGCTCCCCAAACATCGCCGCAGGCCGCACCCACAGGCCGTGTTCGCCATACAAGGCGCGGTACAGCGTCATGGGTTCCAGCGTTTCGCTGTGTCGCACGGTGCCGACCACGTCGTACAAATTGCCTTTGTAGTGGCGATAGCGACCGGGTGGGGTGAGGATCAGGGGCGGTAGGGAATCAACAGACAAATCATCAGACATTTTGGGCTCGCGTGGGACAATACAGGGCTATGCATCCTAAAGCCCTGCTTGATGCCTGTGCGGAACTCGTCAGGCTCACCCTCAAATTCGACCACCCTACCGACGGCATCGTCGCCAATTTTTACCGCGACAACCGGGGGTTGGGGCCGCGCGAGCGCGCCACCATGACCGAGACGGTTTACAACGTGCTGCGCAAAAAGCTGTTGTTTGACCACTTTGCCCCCAGTGGCAGTGGCTCCAAAGAGCGTCGCCTGGCGATTCTGGGGTTTCACGGCCCGCGTGACTTTCTCTATGGCGCGATTACCGATCAGGAAAAAAACTGGCTGGAGCAGTGTGACAAGGTCAAAGTGACTGATTTGATGGAGCGCCACCGCCACAACCTGCCCGAGTGGCTGGTGCTGCCGCTCAAAGACCAGTTGGGCACCGAATTCTGGCCGCTGGTGGAGAGCCTGAGCCGGGCTGCTGGCCTGGATTTGCGGGTGAATGCCCTGAATGACAAACGTGCCGACGTGCAGAAAGAGCTGAACAAGGCCGGTATCAAATCGACACCCACGCCGTTTTCCCCCATGGGCCTGCGCATCGAAGGCAAGCCGGTGTTGAACAAGACAGAAGGCTTCATCCGGGGCGCTTTTGAGGTGCAGGACGAAGGCTCGCAGTTGCTGGCCATGCTGTTGGATGCCAAACGCGGCGAAATGGTGGTTGACTTTTGTGCCGGAGCCGGGGGCAAAACCCTGGCGATTGGCGCGGCCATGCGCAGCACCGGGCGTTTGTATGCGTTTGACACGTCTGCCCACAGGCTGGAGGCGCTCAAGCCCCGGCTGGCGCGCAGTGGCTTGTCCAACGTGCACCCGGCGGCCATCGCCCATGAGCGGGATGACCGCGTCAAACGCCTGTCGGGCAAGATTGACCGGGTATTGGTCGATGCACCCTGTTCGGGCCTGGGCACTCTGCGACGCAACCCGGATTTGAAATGGCGCCAGAATTTGAAGGCCGTGGAGGACATGGCCGTCACCCAGGCGGCTATTTTGCAAAGTGCTGCACGTCTTTTGAAACCCGGTGGGCGTCTGGTTTATGCCACCTGCAGCGTGTTGCCTCAGGAAAATGAAGCCATCGCCGAGGCCTTTTCTGCGGCGAATAGTGAGTTCACCCCACTTGAAGTGGGCGAGGTGCTGACCCATCTGAAGGTGGAAGGCGCTTTGAGCCTGTGTACAGGCGGTGAGAGTGGACAGAAATACCTGCGTCTTTGGCCGCATCGGCACGGTACGGACGGATTTTTTGCAGCAGTCTGGAAAAAACTCTAAACTTCGACCCGGGAAAATGACCGGGCGTTGCCTGTTTTTAACGGCATTTAGATAAATATTGGCGAAAAGATAGCCAAAAACCGGCAAAAGCTCTAAAATCAAATGGTTTTGGGGTCGGCGCGATTCCTGACATAACTCTAAGTATTACTAAACCTCGTTGAGAGACTTATCCAATATGTTCTTACCTGATTCGACAGTGTTGAATGCGGCCATTGAGTGGTTAGCCCATGGAACCTGGAATGTTGCCTGGTGGCAAATCGTTCTGTTCACGTTGGCCATGACGCACATCACCATGATCAGCGTCACTGTCTTCCTGCACCGTCATCAGGCGCACCGTGCGTTGGACTTGCACCCGATTGCTTCGCACTTTTTCCGGTTCTGGCTGTGGCTGACTACCGGCCAGGTGACCAAAGAGTGGGCATCCATCCACCGCAAACACCACGCCAAATGCGAACAGGCCGAAGACCCACACAGTCCGCACGTTCACGGCATCAAAACGGTTCTGTTTCAAGGGGCAGAGCTGTATCGCAAAGAATCCAAAAATAAGGAAACCATGGCCCGCTACGGTCACGGCACGCCGGACGACTGGATTGAGCGCAATCTGTACACGCGGTTTTCCTGGCAAGGTGTGGGCCTGATGATGATCATCGACCTGACCTTGTTTGGCGCGGGTGGCTTGGCGGTTTGGGCCATGCAGATGGCTTGGACGCCTATTACGGCTGCCGGCATCATCAATGGTGCAGCGCATTTCTGGGGTTATCGCAACTTTGAAGCGCCGGATGCCAGCACCAACATTTCGCCTTGGGGCATCATCATTGCCGGCGAAGAGCTGCACAACAACCACCACACCTACCCCACGTCTGCCAAGCTGTCCGTCAAGCCCTATGAGTTTGACATCGGCTGGATGTACATCACCATCATGCAAGCGGCAGGCCTGGCCAAAGTCAAGAAGACGCCTCCCAAGGCTGCCTACGGCGACATTCGCCCTGTAGCCGATGAGAAGACCCTAGAGGCACTGATAGCCAACCGGTACGAAATCATGGCAACCTACGCCAAGGGGGTGCGCCAGGCGGCCCGGGACGAGTTTGAATCCATGAAAGCCCGCAGCGCTGATGCCGCCGTTATCAAAGCGGCGAGACACTGGATGCATCGTGATGCTGACAAGGTACCCGCGTCGGCTGTGCCACAACTGGCACAAGCCCGTGCTGCATCACCGGTGCTGGACAAGATGGTGACCATGCGGGAAGAGTTGCGTCAACTCTGGCTGAATACGTCTGCCTCCCGCGAACACTTGGCTGCTGACCTGCAAGGGTGGTGCAGCCGGGCCGAGGCCAGTGGCATTGCGGCTTTGCAAGAGTTCTCGATGCGTCTGAGAGCTGCCAAGGCTTAAGTTTTACGGGGGGCCGGGGCCCTGCCGGACGGAAGCCCGCTCTGAGCGGGCTTTTTTATGTTTGTGGTTTTTACGGACAAAAAAAAGCCCACATGCAGTGGGCTTTTTCGACACCAGTCAGAAACCGAATTACTTCAGTTTCATTTCCTTGTAGTCCACATGCTTACGAGCTTTAGGATCAAATTTCTTGATCAACATTTTCTCGGGCATGGTTTTCTTGTTCTTGCTGGTCGTGTAGAAGTGACCAGTTCCGGCTGTTGATTCCAGCTTGATTTTTTCGCGTCCGCCTTTGGTTGCCATGATGCTTCCTTAATTAATTTAGGCTTGGCCGCGTGAACGCAAATCTGCGAGCACGGAGTCAATACCGTTTTTGTCGATCATGCGCAGACCGGCGTTGCTGATGCGCAAACGAATCCAGCGGTTCTCGGTCTCAACCCAGAAACGACGGTATTGCAGGTTCGGCAGGAACCGACGCTTGGTTTTGTTGTTGGCGTGGGAAACATTGTTTCCGACCATTGGGCCTTTGCCCGTGACTTGACATACGCGTGCCATAAGGACACTCCGATACTTCTTAAACGGCCACCTCAAGCAGTCAAAACGATCCGGTTTCTTGGAAGAAGTTCGGATGAAATGAACTTGTTGCGGCCTCACCTCGCCAATGAAAAGGGTGGCGGTAACCCAATTTGCCAGGCGACCCCCAGATAGAGGCTGCCATTAGCAAAGCCGTCGATTATAGCCCGGCTCTTATTGTTCTAGAAAACGCTGTGCGTCCAACGCCGCCATGCAGCCGGTGCCCGCGCTGGTGATGGCCTGGCGATAGATGTGATCCTGCACATCGCCCGCCGCAAACACGCCAGGTACGCTGGTCATGGTGGCAAAGCCTTTCAGACCTGATTGGGTCACGATGTAGCCACCCGCCATTTCCAATTGGCCCTGGAATATCTCGGTGTTGGGGGCGTGTCCGATGGCAATGAAACAGCCCTTGAGCGTGATGTCTTCGGTGGCACCTGTGGTGGTGCTTTTCAGCCGGATGCCGGTCACGCCGGTCGAGTCGCCCAGCACCTCGTCCAGTGTCTGGAACGTTTTGAGTTCAATCTTGCCAGCGGCCACCTTGTCCATCAGTTTGTCGATCAGGATGGCCTCGGCCTTGAACTTGTCGCGGCGGTGCACCAGGTAAACCTTTTGAGCGATGTTAGACAAGTACAGCGCTTCTTCGACTGCCGTATTGCCGCCACCGACCACGCAGCAAAGTTCATTGCGATAAAAGAACCCGTCACAAGTAGCGCAGCCAGACACCCCCCGGCCCATAAACGCCGTCTCGGAAGGCAGGCCCAAGTACTTGGCGGACGCTCCGGTGGCGACGATCAACGCGTCACAGGTGTATTCGCCGCTGTCGCCCTTGAGTGTGAACGGGCGCTTGCTCAGGTCCACTGCGTTGATATGGTCAAACACGATTTCGGTATTGAAACGTTTGGCGTGAGCCTCAAACCGTTGCATCAGTTCGGGCCCCTGCACGCCATCCACGTCGGCGGGCCAGTTGTCGACCTCTGTGGTGGTCATGAGTTGGCCACCCTGGGCGATGCCGGTGATGAGCAGCGGGTTCAGGTTGGCGCGAGCGGCATAAACTGCGGCGGTGTAGCCTGCAGGGCCGGAGCCCAAAATCAGCACTTTGGCGTGGCGGGTGGAAGACATATCTAAACCTTGGAGTAGTGAGTGGTGTTGAAACGCAGCGAGCAAAAAAATCAACCCGGGGACGCAAGCCCCCGGATTGCGGGGTACATACGCGATTTATAAGCCGTGTACAGTTTGGGGGGCGATTCGCGGTTTCAAGCCACACCCCGCTGAACGGCTGAACGTCGAGCAGGTTGATCGGTTGTATGTCCCGCGGTCGCAATAAGCACTGATTATAAAAAAAACGATCGCCCTGGGGCTGATTGCTTTTTGCTGAGGAGCATTGAATGTCGATGTTGAGCAACCTTGATTTGATCCGGCGGGTTCCGCTGTTTGCCATGCTGACGCCGCTACAGGCCGAATCACTGGCAGGCGCAGTGGGCAAGCGACGCTTCAAGCGAGGGGAGCTCATTGTTGAGCAAGGTAAGAAGTGTGACGCGTTGTTCATCATTTTGGCGGGCCGTGCCCGCGTGGTCGCGACCGACCGCAAAGGCCGCGAAGTAATTTTGGCGACCCTGCATTCGGGTGACTACATCGGCGAGATGAGCCTGATTGACAAGGAACCGCACTCCGCCAGTGTCGAGGCTGAGATCCAGACCGACGCGCTGGTACTGGGTGGCGACGACTTCAACCGCTGCCTGCTGGAAAACACGTCCACCGTGGCCGCTGTGATGAAGGGCTTGGTGCAGCGCCTGCGCAGTGCTGATCGCAAAATTGAGTCCTTGGCCTTGATGGGCGTTTATGGCCGTGTGGCCCACGTGCTGATGGAAAACAGCGTACCCGGTCTCGACAATATGAACATTATTCGCGACAAAATTTCGCGCCAGGACATCGCCAAAATGGTGGGGGCATCCCGCGAAATGGTCAGCCGTGTGATGAAAGACTTTGAAGAGCAAAACTTCATCGAAACCCGCAAAGACGGCGCCATTCTCATCAAAGAACGCCGCAAAGTTCCCCGCTGACCGTCGCCTCAAGCGCGATGCAGGTGCGATCAAGGTGAGTGGTCACTGGGCTGCCGCACAAATTCGGTCAACTGCAGGCGTTAAGCTTGGGGACTTAGACCTATGACTTATTCGCTCAACACCCTGAACAACCCCCGCGCGGGTTCACCGTCTCCTCGGTCTGGCTTTCGGCGCTTCGCTGGTGAAATTAGCTTGATGGGTGGGTTTTTCTTGCTCACGATTTGGCTAATTACCCTGCTTAGCTATTCCCCTGCTGACCCGGCCTGGTCTTCGTCTGGCGCCAGCAGCGTGATTGTTAACCGCGCCGGTCGTATGGGCGCCTGGTTAGCCGACATGAGCTATTTCTTGCTGGGGTTTTCGGTGTGGTGGGTATTTGCCGCCGGTGTTTGGTCATGGCTGACCTCCCTGGCCGGATGGATGCGCGGCTCTGAGGGTGCTGGTGTCCATGCCGATCCCGACGCCACTGCGTCGCGGCTGTCCACCAGTCCGACAGCATTTTGGGTGGGCCTTCTAGTACTGGTAGGGGCCAGCACCGCACTGGAATGGTCGCGTCTGTACCGGCTGGAGAGTTTGGGTTTGCTCCCCGGGCACGCTGGGGGGGCGCTGGGCTACTTGCTCGGCCCTTTCTGCGTCAAATGGTTTGGGTTTTTGGGATCGGGATTGTTATTCATTGTCTTGGGCGTGGTCGGTTCTGCCCTGGTATTCCGCTTTTCTTGGGGCCATGTGGCCGAGCGTATCGGCGCTGCCCTGTATTCACGCGTCGAATCTTTGCGAGAAAAGCGGGAGATCGCCCAGGATCAGGCGCTGGGCCAGCAGGCCGCCCGCGAGCGGGAAGAAATTGTGTTTGAAGAGCGTGAGGAAATTGCTGTTCATCACCCAACCCCGTTGATGATTGAGCCCGTGCTGGTCGAGCCCCCCAAGAGCGTACGGGTCGCCAAAGAGCGCCAAAAGCCGCTGTTCATTGACATGCCTGACAGCAAGTTGCCCCAGGTTGATTTGCTGGATGGTGCACTGACCAAACAGGAAACCGTAGCCCCCGAGACGCTGGAAATGACCAGCCGGATGATCGAAAAAAAGCTCAAGGACTTTGGTGTGGACGTACGGGTCGTGCTCGCCTCGCCAGGCCCGGTCATCACGCGTTACGAGATCGAGCCCGCCACTGGGGTGAAGGGCTCGCAGATTGTGGGCTTGGCCAAAGACTTGGCGCGTTCGTTGAGCCTGGTGTCCATTCGCGTGGTGGAAACCATCCCCGGTAAAAACTACATGGCGCTGGAGTTGCCCAATGCCAAGCGTCAGTCCATCAGCCTGTCTGAAATTTTGGGATCGCAGGTCTACCACGAGGCTAAGTCCATGTTGACCATGGGCCTCGGTAAAGATATTGTGGGCAACCCGGTGGTGGTGGATCTCGCCAAGATGCCGCATGTGCTGGTGGCGGGTACGACCGGATCGGGCAAGTCGGTCGGTATCAACGCCATGATTCTGAGCCTGCTTTACAAGGCCGAAGCGCGCGATGTGCGCCTGCTGATGATTGACCCCAAGATGCTGGAAATGTCGGTCTATGAAGGCATTCCGCACTTGCTCGCCCCGGTGGTCACCGACATGCGCCAGGCCGCCCACGGCCTGACCTGGTGCGTGGCCGAGATGGAGCGGCGCTACAAGCTGCTGAGCAAACTGGGTGTGCGCAATCTGGCGGGTTACAACGCCAAGATTGACGATGCCAAGTTGCGCGAAGAATTTATCTATAACCCCTTCAGTCTGACGCCCGAGAGTCCCGAGCCACTAAAGCGCGAGCCACACATTGTGGTTGTGATCGACGAGCTGGCCGACTTGATGATGGTGGTGGGCAAGAAGATTGAAGAATTGATTGCCCGCCTCGCCCAGAAAGCCCGTGCTGCCGGTATCCATTTGATTCTGGCCACGCAGCGCCCCAGTGTGGACGTGATTACTGGCCTGATCAAGGCAAATATCCCGACGCGCATTTCGTTCAAGGTTAGCAGCAAGATCGACAGCCGAACCATCCTCGATCAGATGGGCGCCGAAGCCTTGCTGGGTCTGGGCGACATGCTTTACATGCCCGGCAGCGGCATGCCGACCCGGGTGCACGGGGCGTTTGTGAGTGATGAGGAAGTCCACCGCGTGGTGAGTTACCTCAAGTCGCAGGGTGAGCCAGATTACGTGGAAGGCGTGCTGGAAGGCGGCACGTTGGACGATGAAGACGGCGCCAGTGATGGCAGCAGTGGTTCGGCTGGTGGCGGTGAAAAAGACCCGATGTACGATCAGGCGGTGGAGGTGGTGCTGAAGAACCGCAAGGCCAGCATCTCGCTGGTGCAGCGGCATTTGAAGATCGGCTACAACCGCGCGGCCCGTTTAGTGGAAGACATGGAGAAGGCCGGCATGGTCAGCGCCATGGGCACCAATGGCCAGCGCGACATCCTGGTGCCAACGCGAGCAGAATAAATATGATCAAAAAACTGTTAGCTATATTATTAATAGCGTACTCTTCAATAGTGACGGGGACTACAGGCTTGGAAAGCTTGGAAAACTTTGTCAAAACCGTCAAAACAGGCAAGGCCGACTTCACCCAGGTGGTCACGCCGCCAGCGCGGGAGGGCCAGGCGGTGCGGGTCAAAACCTCCAGCGGCACCTTTGAGTTTTCCCGCCCCGGTCGTGTCAAATTTTTGGACAAAAAGCCATTCGAGCAGAGCATCGTGGCCGACGGCCCAACCATGTGGCTGTATGACGTGGACTTGAACCAGGTCACTGCACGCAAGCAGGCGCAGGTGTTGGGTTCCACCCCCGCAGCGTTGATTTCAACAGCGGCGGATTTGCGCGCTTTGCAGTCTGATTTTGTATTGACACCAGCGCCTGACAGAGACGGCTTGTCGTGGGTTACGGCGACGCCCAAGTCCAAAGACAACCAGGTGCAAACCGTGCAGTCCGTCCGTATTGGATTTCGCGATGGCACCCTGGCCGCGCTGGATATTCTGGACAGCTTCGGTCAGAGCTCCCGCATGAGCTTTCAGTCATTCCAGGCCAATGTGGCGTTGGACGCCGCCAGCTTTCAATTCATGCCACCAGCGGGCGCGGACGTGGTGCGTCAGTAATTGGGTTGAGTTGATCAGCCAGCGCATGCCCATGAAGCCTGCCGTCCTAAATCACCAGCCCCTGGCCGAGCGCCTGCGCCCCAAAACGCTGGGGGAGGTCATCGGTCAGCCGCACTTACTGGGGGAGGGCATGGCCTTACGGCTGGCGTTTGAGTCGGGTCAGCCACACAGTTGTATTTTGTGGGGGCCACCGGGCACGGGCAAAACCACCATCGCGCGACTGATGGCCAATGCGTTTGATGCGCAGTTCATCACCATCAGTGCGGTGCTGGGTGGGGTCAAGGACATTCGGGAAGCGGTCGATCAGGCCCTGCTGGCGCGCGACGGGCTGGAGCAGCGGCGCACCATTGTGTTTGTGGACGAGGTGCATCGCTTCAACAAGAGCCAGCAGGATGCCTTCCTGCCCCATGTGGAAAGCGGCTTGTTCACCTTCATCGGTGCGACCACCGAGAACCCGTCGTTTGAAGTCAACTCGGCCTTGTTGTCGCGGGCGGCTGTGTATGTGCTGCAACCGCTCAAATCTGAAGACTTAGAACAAATAATAGCCAGAGTCCCCATCTTTACTGTGTTTCCAGCTATTGAAAAGATAGCGGTTGACCGGCTCATTGCCTATGCCGATGGTGATGCCCGGCGCTTGCTCAACACTCTGGAGACGCTCAATATTGCGGCTACGCAAGAAAAACAGGCCGAGATCACCGATGTCTGGCTGCTCAAGGTGCTGGGTGAGCGCATGCGCCGCTATGACAAGGGTGGCGAGCAGTTTTACGACACCATCAGTGCGCTGCACAAATCAGTGCGAGGCTCAGACCCCGATGCCTCGCTTTACTGGCTGGTGCGTATGCTCGATGGCGGAGCCGACCCCAAATACATGGCACGCCGCCTGGTGCGCATGGCCAGCGAAGACATTGGCTTGGCTGACCCGCGCGCCCTGCGTCTCGCGCTGGATGCTGC
>JANOLC010000161.1:0-1905 GCA_031419575.1 Burkholderiales bacterium
GTCCGCTGCGCACAATGCGGTTGCTGTCGCCACCATCGCCACCCTCTTGACGATCGCCAGGCTTCCAGAACGTGGTCTCGTTGACCCAATAGCCCTCTTTCAGCACGCGCTCGACAAAACCAAACGCCTCAAACATCTCCATTGTCCGGCAGGCAATACCATCGGCCTGGCCCAGTTGCAGAGGCCCACTTTTTTGATCTACGATCACCGTGCGTATGTCCGGAAACGCTGCCAATTGTGCGGCAAGGGTCAGCCCCGCTGGGCCACAGCCCACGATCAACACATCAGTTTCTGCAGGAAGCGCCGCGTCCAGCAGAGCAGGGTCGCCTGTATGAAATCCATTGAGATGAAATTGCATTTCGTTGTCCTTGTGGTGTTGGTTTTCACTATTGCCGATGGCGGCGCGTGGCATCGTTACCCGCGCAGCATTTCAATCCAGGCTGATGTTTTTGCGCTTCACCAGTTGTTCGTAAATTTTGCTCTTGACATCTGCATTTTTACGGATTTCCTCGGGCGACCAGGTGATGGGCTCGAAAGCGAACGTGTTGAAGCGCGCCTTCACATCGGGGTCGGCCAGTACTTTGAGCACGTCGCCATGGATCTTCGCTTTGACGTCGCTGGCCAGGCCCTTGGGCGACAGCAGCGACACAAACGAGTTGACCTCAAAACCTGCCGGACCACCCGCCTCGCCCATGGTGGGCACATCAGGCATGTGCGGCAAGCGGTTGGCAGACGCCACGGCGATGTAGCGCAGCTTGCCCGCCTTGAAGATGCCCTGGCTTGATGGCAGGCTGCCAAAACTCCATTGCAACTCGCCCGAGCCCACTGCGGTGAACAACTGCGATGTCTCACGGTAGGCCACATGGGTCATGTCGGCGCCGGTCAGCAATTCAAGCTGCTCGCCACCCAAATGGCCCGGGCTGCCAATACCCCATGATCCGAAATTGACCTTGCCCGGCGAGGCCTTGGCATCGGCAATCAGGTCTTTCATATTTTTCCATTTGGAGTCGGTGGGCACGGCCACAAAAAATGGCGTTCTGAACAGCGGTGCGACCGGATCAAAAGTGTTCAGGGTGACGAAATTTTTGCTCTTGTACAGGTGGGGCAAGGCCGCAAGGTGTTCGCTGTCAAGTTGCAGCAGGGTGTAACCATCAGGGGTTGCGCGCTGCGTGGCTTCAATCGCGATGAAACCGCCGCCGCCGGGTTTGTTGCTGATCAGCACGGGTTGATTCCAGAGCTTGGACAGCTTTTCAGAGACTTGCCGCAACACCGCGTCGGGGCCGCTACCCGCCGCGAAGGCCGTGACAATGGTGACGGGTTTGGTGGGGAAGCTGCTGGTTTGCGCGGTAGCGGGTGAGCTAAGTGTTAGCAAGCTTGCAGCCGTCAAAGCGGTGGTGGTTAGCAAGCGAGGGGCGATGAGTTTCATGGGTTCTTTTCAGGTTGAGGAAGTGATTTTTAAGGTCAGAGGTCAGGGCTTGTTACGGTCACCGCCATGAATTTGCCCCCGTCGTTTTGATATGCCTCAACTGTCAGCGACTTAGACTATTGCGTCAACGCCATGATCTCAATACACTGAATATCGTTTTTATATAGTAGTGCAACCATGAAGCTCGATTTGGACTGGCTCAGCGTCTTCGTTGAGGTCTACAAGACCCAAAGCGTGTCGCGCGCCGCGTTGGTACTGGGCATGGAGCAGGCCAGTGCCAGCATTGTGTTGAACAAACTGCGCCGCCATTTTGACGACCCGTTGTTCAGCCGCACCTCGGCAGGTATGGAACCCACACCACGAGCGCAACAGATTTACCCAGACGTTGTTGTGGCGCTGTTGCATCTGGACACGGCACGCGGTGCGAGTGCTGCATTTTTGCCGCAGCAAGCCAAACGGGAATTTCGCATCTGCATGAC
>JANOLC010000162.1:0-7628 GCA_031419575.1 Burkholderiales bacterium
CCGTGCATCAGGCTCTTGGCGAGCAGACTGACTACGCGGGGGTCGCGGCCGAAAGCACGGTCACCGATGACGCTGCTTTCACCAAAATCCAGGTCCAGCACCGGAGTAAAGCTCAAATCGACACCACAGGCGCGCAGTTCGGCCCCCAGTACAAAACCGCAGGCAGTGGCCGCGTTGGTGGCCCGCATGGCACCGGAACCCTCACCACCTTTGCCGTCTTTCAGCCACATCTCACCCAAAGCGCGCATGGGCGGCAAATGCGTAAAACCATCGGTCTTGAAGCGCTGCACCCGGCCGCCTTCGTGATCCACGCAAATTAGCAAGTCTCGCCGCAGCTTTTTGATGTCGCGGCACAAGGCGGTGAGCTGCGCCCGGTCTTGCCAGTTGCGCGCAAACAAAATGATGCCGCCCACCAGCGGGTGCTTGAGGCGCCGGCGATCAGCGCGGGTCAGTACCAGGCCGGCAATGTCGATGATGAGGGGGGCGTGTTGGGTCATTGGGGATGGTTTCAAGTGGTTTGACTCACTATTATTTTAATAGCTAACTATTGTTATTCAACGGGGACTTCAGGCACATTTAGCTTGAAGAAGTCTCCACAACGCAAAAACTGGCGGCATAGTCGGTCTCGTCAGTCAGGGTGATGAGGGCCGTCAACTGACGGGCCTCAAACCAGTCTTTGAGTTTGCTGTGCAAGACGATGGTGGGTTTGCCACTGGGCAGCTTGCCAATCTCGCAGGCGCGCCAAGTCATCGGCATGACCATGCCCAAACCGATGGCTTTGCTGAACGCCTCTTTGGCACTGAACCGCGTGGCCAGGTAGCGCACACCCCGTTCAGGCCAGCGAGCGCTGCGCGCGCGCCAGGTGGCCAGCTCGGCGTCGCTCAAAATCTTTTCGGCAAAACGGTCGCCGTGGCGCTCCAGGCTGGCGCGGATACGGCGGATGTCGCAGATGTCGGTGCCGATGCCGTAGATCATGTGTAGGCGTCATCGATGCACTGCAGATACGCCTTCACGGCGGCCTCGTACCCCAGCTCCAGCGCGTCCGACATCAGCGCGTGACCAATAGACACCTCTTGCACGCCAGGCACACACTTGATGAAGGCAGTGAGATTATTAAGGTTCAAGTCGTGCCCCGCATTGATGCCCAGTCGGGCAATTTGAGCGGCCAGCGCGGCGCGGGCAAACGCTTGCGTCTGCGCGGCTTGTTGAGGTGTGCCCCAAGCGGCGGCGAAGGGCTCGGTGTACAGCTCGACCCGGTCGGCACCCAGCGCTTTGGCCAGTGGCATGGCAGCAGGGTCGGCATCGACAAACAGACTGACGCGCACCCCCAGCCCTGTGGCTTCGGCAATCAGCGGGCGCAGTCGGTCCGCATCGGCCGTCAAATCCCAGCCATGGTCGCTGGTGGACTGGCTCTCGGAATCCGGCACAAAGGTGCATTGGTGCGGTTTGAACTCGCGCACAAAACCCATCAGGTTTTGAAACGGATTGCCCTCAATGTTGTATTCGCGGTCTGGCCACTGCTTAAGCAGGATCGACAAATCACCGACATCGTGTGCGCGGATGTGCCGCTCGTCGGGCCGGGGATGCACGGTGATGCCAGCCGCACCCGCTTGCAAGCACAACTCGGCCGCGCGCACAACGCCGGGGAATACAAGATTGCGTCGGTTGCGGATTTGCGCAACCAGATTGACGTTGACGGAGAGGGATGTTTTTTTCACGGCACTACAAGTTCTGAAGGTCAATCATCATTTGCCGGGTACGCAGGGTACCCACGCCACAATGGTAATTCAGCAAGGTGCGAAGCTGGGGCTTGAGTTCAGCCATCACCTCGGAGCAGGCACGCAGGGTGGTGGTGAACGGTGCGCTGTCGGCCAGCGACGCTTGCAGCGACAGCCACTGCGCACCGCTCAGGCTGGTGCGGTCGGCATCGCCTGTCTGGCGCAGGCCGCCCTCCGGCACCAGGGTGTAGCGGGCGGCAGCGTCCAGCAAGCCCAGCGTCATGGTTTGCGCGTCCAGCAGGGGCAACAGGCCAATTTCGCGCAGCAGCAGCAGCTCGAAGGTGCGCAAGGCACTTTGCAACACGTCCAGATGCCGTGAGGCAATGATTTGCACCACGCTGGCGTACACATCAAACAGGCGGGGGTGAGGGTCATCTCGTGCCAGTAAATTGAGCAGCAATTCATTGAGGTAATAGCCCGACATCAATGCGTCGCCCGTCGGCATGACATGCCCGCCCATCCACTCCGCGCCTTTGAGCGTGCGGATCTCCGCGTCACCTCCATAGGCCACATGCAGCGGTTGCAGCGGCAGCAGAATCGGGCGAAAGTTGGAACTGGGCTTCTTGGCCCCCTTGGCCACCAGCGCAACGCGACCATGGTGGCGCGTGAACACTTCCAGGATCAAGCTGGACTCGCTCCAGTCGTAACGGTGCAGAACAAAAGCGGGTTCGTCAGAAATGCGCTGCGTAGCCACGGCTGCTTATGCGTTCATTCATAGCCGAATGACCGAACACGGGCTTCATCGTCGGCCCAGCCGGAGCGCACTTTCACCCACATCTCGATGAACACTTTGGCGTCCATGAGTTTCTCCAGCTCGACACGCGTTTCCGTGCCAATGCGCTTGATGCGCTCGCCTTTGTCGCCGATCACCATGGCCTTGTGGGTGTCGCGCTCCACCACAATGGTGGCGGCGATTTTGACCAGGCGCTTTTGCTTGCCACGCCCGGCCTCTTCTTCAAACCTGTCGATAACCACCGTGGACGTGTAGGGCAACTCATCCCCAGTCAGGCGAAAGAGTTTTTCGCGCACGGTCTCAGAGGCGAGAAACTTTTCGCTGCGGTCAGTCAGCTCGTCTTCGTCGTACCACCAAGCCTGCTCGGGCAGGTATTTTTCGCAGATGGTGAGCAGGCGGGTGATGTCCTTGTCGTTCTTGGCAGACATGGGCACAAACTCGGCAAAGGCCGTACCGTCTTTCTGCTTTTGCATGTCTTGCAGCCACGGCGCAATGTCAGCGCGGCGATGAACTTGATCGAGCTTGTTAGCCACCAACAGCGTGGGGATGTCTTTGCCCAGCAAGGCCAGCACCTTGGCATCGGCCTGGTTGAACATGCCGGCTTCCACCACGAACAAAATCAAATCCACATCGCCCACCGCACCTTTGACGGTTTTGTTGAGCGAGCGGTTCAGCGCGTTGTTATGACGCGTTTGAAAGCCGGGCGTGTCAACAAACACAAACTGGGTGGCACCCAGCGTGTGCATGCCAGTGATGCGGTGGCGCGTAGTCTGCGCCTTGCGGGAGGTGATGCTGATCTTTTGGCCGACCAGCGCGTTGAGCAACGTGGACTTGCCGACGTTGGGTTTGCCGACGATGGCAATCAGGCCACAACGCTGGCCCTCTACCGCGACGGTTGGCGCATCGGCAGACGGGGCCACGCGCTTGGTGACTTTGAGCAGTCCGTGCAGCATGCTGTCAATATCAGGTTGAGCATCAGGATTGCCAGAAGTCCCCGTCAAATCTACTTTGTTAGCTACTTTTTTAGGAGCGACTTTGGTTTTAACCGGTGCTGCTTTGGCTTTGTCGGCGGGTGTTAATTTTGCTGCGGTCATGATTTGGTCTTGGTTTTAAGTGTTTCCAGCATCGCGGTAGCTGCGGCCTGTTCCCCGGCGCGGCGGGAGCCACCAATGCCGCGCTCCGCCAGGTTAAGTTCAATGATTTCGCACTCCACGTCAAAGGTTTGCTTGTGGGCGGCCCCCAGCGTGGCCACCACTTTGTACAGCGGCAGCTTCATCTTGCGCCCTTGCAGCCACTCCTGCAACTCGGTTTTGGGGTCTTTGCCGATAGCATCCATGGTCGGGTTGATTTCAACCGCCTTGAACAGGCGGTGCACCAGGCTTTGGGCCACTAAAAACCCAGCATCCAGATAGACCGCACCAATCACCGCCTCCAGCGCATCGGCCAGGATGGACGGGCGCTTTTGGCCGCCTGATCGGGCTTCACCCTCCCCTAGCTTGATGATGTCGGGCAGGCCCAGCTCAACCGACAGGAGGTGCAAGGTGTCTTGCTTGACCAGGTTGGCACGGATGCGCGACAAGTCTCCCTCAGGCAGAGCGCTGAGACGCTGGTACAGTAAATCAGACACCGCCAAGCTCAGTACCGAATCGCCCAAGAACTCGAGTCGCTCGTTGTGATCGGAGGAAAAACTACGATGGGTGAGCGCCTGGCTGAGGAGCTGCGGCGAGGCAAATTCGTGTTGCAGGCGATGCTGCAGGGCGACCAATTCGCTGCTCACGCCCCGCTTCCAGCACCGCTTGAGCTGGTCAGTGTCATTTGGATTTGCCCGCGTATTTGAGCGTCAGGAAGGCCGGGCCAACCAGGTGAATTTCACGCTCATAGGCGAAGGAAACAACAATCGTCTCACCTTCTTTGGTGACTTCAATGTCTTTGCTGCTGATGGTCTTGATGTCGTCAATCGACGCAGCCTTGTCAAACAGGCTGCGCACCTCAACCACCGTCGTGCCCAGGCTGGCCTTTTTAGCCGCTTTACCGACCGCCTGGAACTCCAGAAATGTCGGGAACACTTGCGCTGCGATGACCCCCACCGAGCCCAACACCACCGCTACAAAGATCAAACCAAAAAATGAAATACCGCGCTGGCGAGATTTAAGTTGGCTGTATTGTTTTTGCATGATTTTTCCAATCAATTGAAGGAACCGATGCGTTTGAGGTTACCAAAATTCATCCAGACAAAGAAGGCCTTGCCGACAATGTTTTTGTCGGGCACAAAGCCCCAATAGCGCGAGTCCAGTGAGTTGTCGCGGTTGTCGCCCATCATGAAGTACTGGCCCTCAGGCACCTTGCACACCACGCCTTCAGCACTGTAGCGGCAATTTTGCCGGTTAGGGAACTCCATCACCTCAGCATCCGAAATACCGGCGCGCCGAGAACTGTCGTTGAGCAGGCGATGGGACTTGTCGCCCAACTGTTCTTCAAACTGCGGAAAGTACCGCATCGCGTCCTCTTCAAAAAACTCCGGCAGTGTCTTGGTGTCCAGCGCCTTGCCGTTGATAGTCAGCCGCTTGTTGATGTAGGCCACCTCATCACCCGGCACACCCACCACGCGCTTGATGTAGTCCAGGCTGGGCTTGGGCGGGTAACGAAACACCATCACATCACCAGCCTTGGGCGTGTTGCCCTCCGTGACCTTGATGTTGAGCACCGGCAGACGTACGCCATAGTGAAATTTGTTGACCAAAATCAGGTCGCCCACGGCGAGCGTGGGAATCATCGAACCGGAGGGGATTTTGAACGGCTCAAACAAAAATGAACGCAACAAAAACACCGCGATGATCACGGGAAACAGGCCTGCCGTCCAGTCCAGCCACCAGGGTTGCTGAAGGATGCGACTTTTGGCTTCGGCCACGTCGCCATCAACTTGCTTGATCCCCATTTTATTGAGTTCTTCACGGCGCTTGATGGACTCGGCTTCCAGCAAGGCCGCCACGTTTAGGCGTTGGGGCAAAAAGTAGAACCGCTCAGCCAGCCAGTAAATGCCAGTGACCACGGTGGCCAAAAACAGCAGTAGCGCGAAGTTGCCTTCAACGAAGCCAACGTACCAGGCGCCCGCATAGCCCGCAAACGCAGCCAGTACCAATGAGGTCAGAATTTGCATCAGTCTTCCACCTGCAAAATAGCGAGGAAAGCCTCTTGCGGGACTTCAACGGAACCGATTTGTTTCATGCGTTTTTTACCTTCTTTTTGTCTGTCCAAGAGCTTGCGTTTGCGGGAAATATCACCACCATAGCACTTGGCAATCACGTTTTTGCGCAGCGCTTTAATTGTCTCACGCGCGATGATGTTGGCCCCAATGGCGGCCTGAATTGCCACGTCGTACATCTGCCGGGAAATGACCTCGCGCATTTTGGCGACCACCGCACGGCCCCGGTATTGCGACTGCGAGCGGTGCACGATGATGGAAAGCGCATCAACCTTCTCGCCGTTGAGCAAGATATCGACTTTGACCACATCGGCAGCGCGGTACTCTTTAAAGTCATAGTCCATCGACGCATAGCCGCGCGACACGCTTTTGAGCTTGTCGAAGAAGTCCAGCACGATTTCGGCCAGCGGCATCTCATAGGTCAGCATGACTTGGCGGCCGTGGTAGGCCATGTTCATTTGCACTCCGCGCTTTTGGTTGGCCAACGTCATCACCGAGCCCACGTACTCCTGCGGCATGTACAGGTGAACCGTCACGATAGGCTCGCGGATCTCATCCATGCGGCCCTGATCCGGCATCTTGGACGGGTTCTCCACCATCCTCACCGTACCATCAACCTGCACCACTTGGTACACCACGCTGGGCGCAGTCGTGATCAGGTCCTGATCAAATTCGCGCTCCAGCCGCTCCTGCACGATCTCCATGTGCAGCAGACCCAAGAAGCCACAACGGAAGCCAAAGCCCAGCGCCTGGCTCACCTCAGGTTCGTAATGCAAAGACGAGTCGTTGAGCTTGAGTTTTTCCAGGCTATCACGCAGGCCTTCGTACTGATTGGCTTCAGTCGGGTACAGGCCTGCAAACACCTGCGGCTGAATTTCTTTAAAGCCAGGCAGTGCCTCAGTCGCGGTGGCCGAGGCACCACCGGTACCGGGGCGGATCAAGGTGACGGTGTCGCCAACCTTGGCGGCCTGCAACTCGCGAATGCCCGCAATGATGTAACCCACCTCACCCGCTTCCAGCGAGCCGCGTGGCTCATTGCCAGGGGTAAATACGCCCAAGCTATCGGCGTTGTAGGTGGTGCCGGTGGCCATCATCTTGATGCGCTCACCTTTGACCAAGCGGCCATCGACCACGCGCACGAGCATGACGACACCCACGTAGTTGTCAAACCAGCTGTCCACAATCATGGCGCGCAACGCACCGTCGGGGTTGCCCTTGGGCGCGGGGATGCGGGCGACGATGGCTTCAAGAATTTCTTCAATGCCCATGCCGGTCTTGGCAGAGCACGGAATCGCTTCGGTTGCATCAATGCCAATCACGTCTTCAATCTCAAGTCGTGCGTTGTCAGGATCTGCATTGGGCAGGTCCATTTTGTTAAGCACGGGCACCACCTCAACACCCAGTTCCAACGCGGTGTAGCAATTGGCAACGGTCTGCGCTTCAACACCCTGGCTGGCATCGACAACCAACAATGCACCTTCACACGCGGACAGCGAACGCGACACCTCATAAGAGAAGTCAACATGGCCTGGCGTATCGATCAAATTGAGGTTGTAAACCTGCCCGTCTTGCGCTTTGTATTTAAGTGATGCGGTCTGCGCTTTGATGGTTATCCCACGCTCTTTTTCGATGTCCATCGAGTCCAGAACCTGGGCCTCCATCTCGCGCTCTTGCAAGCCACCGCAGCGCTGAATAAGCCGGTCCGCCAGCGTTGATTTGCCGTGTTCAATGTGGGCAATGATTGAAAAATTTCTGATGTGATTCATCAACGATGAGCTTCAAGTGATTGAATTAAAACGAGTGGGACAAGAAAAAAGGGCGCGTCGTGAAACGGCGCGCCCTGAACCAACAATCTTTGGCAACTGCGAAGGTTGGACTTTCATTGTAGGCAAAAAGGGGCCGGAGCACAGTCTGG
>JANOLC010000163.1:0-4242 GCA_031419575.1 Burkholderiales bacterium
CGATACCCATGTAGGTGGGCGACAGCGTGGCAAACATGTGCGGCCAGCGCACGGCAGCCTGAGCGTACAGGCCCTCAGGAATCAACCGCTCAACCTCGGGCACAAAAACGTCTTTGAAAATCAAGGTGCGCGACACCGTGCCGCGCATGCCCAATGGATCCCAGTCGCCGGTCACGGTGACGCCGGGTAGATTTTTGTCGATAGCCAAATAGAGCGAATCGCGTTGCGTGGCACCAGGCTTGTCGACCGTGCACAAAATGCCGTAGTAGTCGGCCGCACCGGCAAGCGAGGCAAAAATCTTCTTGCCGTTCACCAGATAGCCGCCCTCAACTTTTTTAGCCAAGGTACCAAATGGCGCTCTGCCGGCCGCCGCCGCACCGCCTTCGGAGAAGGGTTGCGAATAAATCTTGCCTTCTTCCGCCACGCGCCTGTAGTGCACGGCACGGTGCAGCTCGTGGTTGGCACGCTGCTCGGGGGTCATATCCAAATCGTCGGCGATGAAACCATCCACATGGTGGAGCTGACGTGCATGTTGAGCGTGAGTGCGGTCGCACCGCAGTGGCGGCCGATTTCTGCAGCGGTCATCACATAGGTCGCAAAGTCTGCGCCCCAACCACCATATTGTTCAGGCACACATATTTTGAGCAGGCCTGCGGCGCACATGTCAGCGTAATTCTCGAACGGAAACACGGCATCGCGGTCGATTTGCCCGGCGCGTGGGGCGAATTTTTTTGTACCCAAGTCGGACGCAATCGCCAGCAGTTCCTTTTGTTTGGCCGTGAGTTCGGCGTAGTCGCCAGCAATGCTGGGCGGTGTATAGCGGCGGGCAGGGGGTTGGGCCGGAGGTGTAGGTGTAGCTGCGGCCGCAAGCGGCGACGCACTTGTTGATGGGTGAGTGGCGTTCATTGATGTCTCATGATGCGAAAAATGTGGGTTCAAAAAACTCAGCACAACCGCGTTGAAGGCATGTGGGTCTTCCATGTTGGCAAGGTGACCAGCGGCGGGCAGGCATTGGTAGGTCGATCCAACAATACGAGCGGCCATTTTTTCCATCACACCCGGGGCGGCGTTCTTGTCAAACTCTGCGGCCAGACACAAGGTGGGTACATTGATGTTTTGCAGGTTGTCAAGCCGGTTGAACGACGCAACAGCCGTCAACGCGGCGCGGTACATGGCCTCGGGCACGTGGGACATCAATGCAATGGCAGCGGCCACTGCAGCGTCGTAATCACGTGAACATATCGTCTCTGTAGGCCGTGGTGCGAACATGCTCCGTACCAGATCCGGTGCCAGGCCGGCCATGCCCAAACCGGCATCCAGCGGTGCAAACCGATTGGTCAAAAACTGCTGTTGCCAGTCACCACCGGGTTTGCCAAATGCGGGCGACGTGGCGAACAGGATCAGGCCTTGAATCAGGTGAGGCTGCAAGGCAAACGCCTCTTGCACGATCATGCCGCCCATGCTGTGGCCCAGCAGCACGTTGCGCGTGGCTCCAATATGGGCGATGAGATTCAGCAGAGATTGCGCAAGTGCCTGGTTGGTGTACGGCACCACTGGCGCTGAGTTGCCGTAGCCGGGCATGTCCCACGCAATGCAGCGGTAGCCCTGCGCGGCCAGTACGGGCAGAGTTTGGTTCCAGGCGTGGGCGCCACCTCCCACGCCGTGCAGCAAAAAGACGGCAGTGTCGCCTGATCCGGCTTCGATGAAATGGGGTATGGTCATGGGCTTGCCGGGAATTAATGCGCTAGGCCAGATCGGGACACAACTGACCCGCATCAATCACCACGGTATCGTCCAGCATGACCGTGCAGCCTTTCAATGGCAAATCAAAATGCCCCAGCGTGTGGCGGCCTGCTACTTCGTTGGCCCCGGTGGAATACAAAAAATTGCCGGCAAAGGCACGCAACTCGGTGCCGTTGAAATCGTTCTTGTCGTAAAACGCCATGGCATCCCAACGCGCTGCGGGGTTCATGCCCCAACCGACGTGCGACACGGCATAGGCGGCTGACTCGCCCCAAGCTGCGAAGTAGCTGCGCATCAAATCGGCATCCAGGCCCTGGCCAGCGATGTCGGTCACGAAGTCATCCTTGATGGTCAACACCACCGGCTTTTCAAGGTAACGCTTGAAGGTCAGGTTGACATCACCCTCGGCCAGCACTAGCGTGCCGTTCACGCTGCCATTTGCCGGAAACGCCAGGCACAAACCGCCCGGCCAGTGCGAAATGCTCCCCGGGCGTGCCGTGTAACCCCAACCACCGCCAACGCTGGCACCAGCCAGGTTGATGTTGAGGTGAGTGCCTGCCGCGGACGTGACATGCATTTGCTTCGCACCCTTCAGTCGTTTCATGCCTGCCTTGACTTTTGGCTCCAAGGCGGTTGATGGCATGCAGCGCTCCAGCACTTCGGGGTGCTCGTTGGAAACCATCAAAACGCGTGCGCCGCCGGCCAGTATTTGTGGCAACTCGGGTGCATGCAGCAAACCTTCCACGGTCATATCTGCTACAAAAACACTAGCTGACAATGCAACAATGACGGGGACTAGATCACCAATTGAATTTGAAGCGCCGGTAGAACGAACCGGAACGGGTGCTGTGACCCGCGGGGTTGGCAGCACCACATGAAACGCCCGCGCACCCAAGCGCGCCAAAGCCAGCTCGGCCAATTGCACATTGACGGGGCGCGACTGGGTTTCTGAAAGAATGGCGGCGGTGTCACCCGCCTTCACGCCACACAGGGCGAAGGTTTCGACGAAACAATCAATCCACTTGGCTTCAATTCGTTGCTGCAGCATGGTGTTCTGAATAGGGGTTTAAAGGTGAAGGTGCAAAGCCGGAACCCAGCGTGAAATAGTCATCCGCACCTTTGCGCGACACGGTGCAGCCTTCAAACCCTGCGGTGGCACCATGAATCAGCGGCAGGCCATGCTGGCTTTGCGCGGCTCGCGCACCTCAAACGGTGATGGGTTTGGTGCCTCTTCTGGCGAACTGACAATGGCTTGTGCGGTAGTTGGCATGTCGGCATAATATATGAATATTCATACAATATCAACACCACTAGCCCTTGGCGTTAGAACTATGACAAGCAACACGTCCTCTCCTGGTTCCGACACGACTGCTACTCAACCGGCCGCCTCAAAGTTCATTGACGGCTACCTGTCTTACCTGCTTTCCCGCGCGGGGCATGTGGTTCACGAGGAGTTTCACGCCGTTGTACACGCAGCGGGTTTAAGCACGCTGGAGTGGCGAGTGTTGGCCACGTTGTCTGACGGTGATGGCCTGACGATCGGTGACCTGGCCCGTGAAGTGTTGACACAGCAACCTACTCTAACCAAGCTGATCCAGCGCATGGAAAAGGCTGGCTGGGTGCGGCGCGGTGTTGACCCTGTTGACGCAAGACGCACCCTGGTGTTTGAGACAGTTCAAGGTCAAGGTGTCGTCCTTGGGCTGCTGGGACAAGCCAAGCAACATGAAGCCGGGTTGCTGGCAGGCATCAGCGCGAAGGAAGTGGTGACGCTGAAAAGAGTGTTGCGGGCACTGATAAATCGCCATGGGCGAGCCGGATCGACGGCAAAGCTCGACCCTGAAGCTCACGCCAAGAGTGCACCAATCGTCACATTGCGTGATCCACGGCCTGGTGACATGGGCTGGGTAGTGCAGCAGCACGGTGAAATCTACGCCCGCGAGTACGGCTGGAATTCAGCTTTCGAGGCGCTGGTGGCTGACATCGTGGCGAACTACCTGCGTAAATTTCAGCCTGCGTGGGAGCGCTGCTGGATTGCCGAATTAGACGGTCAGCGCGTGGGTTCAGTCTTTGTGGTTCGCAAATCCAAAACCGTGGCGCAATTGCGCATGCTGATCTTGACACCAGAAGCGCGCGGCTTGGGTCTTGGGGCGAGGCTGACTGAGGAATGCATCACCTTTGCGCGAGCCAAGGGCTACAAAAAAATGCGGCTCTGGACGAACAACTGTCTGGATACAGCCCGCGCCATTTATGCCAAGCGTGGGTTCAAGCTCATCAAAAGCGTGCCTTACGAGGGTTTTGGCCAGAACCCAATCGGTGAGACCTGGGAGCTTGTGCTGTGATAATAAATTTATGCCTGCTAACGCCCCCTATCCCCCCCGAAAAAATCCTGCCCCTCGACCTCAACCGAAGTCCCCTGCGGATTTATTCTGGTCTTTCACCTGGTTAGCCCTGCAAGGCTTTGGCGGTGTTTTGGCGGTCGTGCAGCGTGAGCTTGTCGAT
>JANOLC010000164.1:0-5779 GCA_031419575.1 Burkholderiales bacterium
AGCAATCTGCCTCGACCACGCCACCACCCACCAGAATTTTGGCACCACGCGCGTTCGCATCATCCAGCAATGCCTTGATTCGGGCGGTGTGCCGACGATTGACGATGTGAGCCAGATGGGGGCTGGCTTGTTGCTCGGCCAAAGTCTGACCAAAGGCCTTGATCAAAATTTCCTTGCAGGCTTGTACCCATTGATCTTTGACACTGTCGTGCACAAACACAAAGTCGGGCGCTATGCAGGTTTGCCCAGCATTGGCAAACTTGGCCCACATGACGTTCTTGGCGGCCAGCGCGATGTCAGCGCTGGCATCGACGATGGTGGGGCTCTTGCCACCCAGTTCCAGCGTCACACTCGACAAGTGCTTGGCGGCAGCGGCCATCACATGCTTGCCAACGGCAGGGCTGCCGGTAAAGAAAATGTGATTGAAGGGCAACTCCAGCAGCGCCTGTGCCACGTCAGCCTCGCCTTCAACGATGGCAACCTCATCTTCGGTAAAGCATTCACGAACAACCTTGACCATCAGTGCCGACAGGTGTGGCGTCATTTCTGAAGGCTTGATCATGACAGTGTTGCCCGCCGCGATGGCCGATATCAACGGGCCAAAGGTCAGATTAAGCGGGTAGTTCCAGGGCGAGACGATCAGGCAGCGCCCGCGCGGCATGTACTGCACCCAGCTCCTGGTGCCTACCGTCATCAGGGTGGGCCACACACGTGTGGGTTTCATCCATTGCTTGAGGTGACGCATCGCATCGTTGGCCTCAGAGCACACGGGCAAAATTTCTGCCAGGTCGACCTCCCCCGGCGGCTTTTTGAAGTCAGCATAAGCGGCCTCATACCAGTCGTTGGTTCGGGCAAGCACCGCATCACGCAAGCGCTGGATTTTGGCGATGCGCTCGCTAGCGGTGGAGTTGCGCAGAGCCAGCGCTTTGGGTCCCTGGCGATCAAAAATGGCCTGCAGTGTGTCAGCCAGCGTTGCTGGAGGAAAATGGGCAGTGGCGGGGGTGGTCATCATGGCAACCTTTGTGCTGATAATTCGCTGAAGTGGGCATTTTGCCCGCAAGCTGCTGGGTAGTGTGTCTCCTAGTTTGGCCGCCAGGGCTGGCCCAGGCGGGCGCACCTTTAAACTAAAGTAAACGAACCTAACAAAACCAAAACTTGGCTCATTTCAATGGAATTCCTACCCCTGCTGGCTCTGATTGCTATCGGCCTTTTCGCACTCAAAGCCAAAGACCAGAAGCAGCGCATCGCCCTGCTGGCCAGCCACTTGGGCAAATACCGGGTTGAGGCTCTGATGAAAGACCTGACCGAGGGATACTCACGTGCATTGGGGGAGGCAGACACCCAACGCCAGACCCAAATCTGGCACCTGCTGACCACGGCCGAGGCCGAGCTGTGCAGCCAGTTCAACCGCTTTGTCAGCGAATTTGCGAAAGTCGATGCGGCACAGGCCCGCGTGAGCAAACTGTCCTGGCCCATCCCCTTTGCCACCTGGATATTTCCCGGCGCCACGTTTGATGTTCGCACAGCCCTGAGCATTCATGCCAAAGGCCTTACCCACGCCGAGCAAAACAGCGTAGGGCAAAGCGAGAAAGGAAAAGCCTTCACTCTGTCAGCCGAGATGCTTTTGATGCAACACACCTGCCACTGGTTTTGTCGGTCGAAGGCTACGGCATCAGTACGAATGGTGGCCAGACACCAGACGACTTATGAGCAACTGGTGGCATCGGTATCGCCAGGCTCACGCGCTGCCTACAGTGCCTTGGTCGGGCTAGCCGCGCCGGGCTCCGGTCGTTGATTCACATTGCCAGATCTACCAGGATGCACGCATGAAAAACAAGAAGAATGGCAAGCCCGAAAGCCCCGCTAACGTCGGCAAGTCCGGCACACTGGGCAAAAGTGACTACTACGACAGGCTGGCCCCGCTTCAGATGGAGCTCAACCATTTGTCACGCTGGCTGGTGCATACCGGCAAGCGGGTGGTGGTGGTCATAGAAGGGCGGGACACGGCTGGCAAGGGCGGGACCATCGCCGCGATGGTGCAGACCCTCAACCCTCGCCTGACCCGCATTGTGGCGCTGACCAAACCCAGCGAGCGGGAGTCTTCCCAGTGGTACTTCCAGCGTTATGTCTCGCACCTGCCCGCGGCCGGCGAAATCGTCTTGTTTGACCGCAGCTGGTACAACCGGGCAGGCGTTGAGCGAGTGATGGGTTTTTGCACCGAGACGCAGGCCAAGGCATTTTTGAAGCAGGCACCCGCGTTTGAGCAAATGCTGGTGGATGACGGCATTCTGCTTTTCAAATACTGGCTGACCGTTGACCAGGCCCAGCAGGAAGAACGGTTTGCCGAGCGACTGTCTGACCCGCTCAAGCGGTGGAAGCTCAGTCCGATTGACGTTCAGGCCCGCGAAAAATACGCGGACTATGGCCGCGCGCGCGATGCGATGCTGAAAGCCACCCACACCGAACAAGCGCCCTGGACGCTGGTGGACTTCAATGACCAGCGAGAAGGGCGCCTGTCGCTCATCCGCCATCTGCTGGACCATATCCCGGACTGTGAAGTACCCGAAGCAAAGATCGATTTCCCGCCACTGGGGCATGCGCCGCTGCGTGAGCGCTACGGCACGCCGCTCAAACCACTTTCCTCAATAGGTTGACGAGTGGGCTGAGATCAAAGCCGCATCCAGCACCTCGACCCAATGCTTTACCGGGGTCGCCGTACCACTCTGCAAATGCGTGATGCAGCCAATGTTGGCGCTGACGATCACCGCCGGCAGCATCTCCCCCAAATTGCCCAACTTGCGGTCGCGCAACGCGTAGGCAATTTTGGGATTGAGCACAGAGTAAGTGCCAGCCGAACCGCAACACAAATGCGCCTCGTTGGTTGCCACTTTCACGTTGAAACCCAGCGCATTTAAATGCACTTCAACACCGCCACGCAACTGCTGGCCGTGTTGCAGTGTGCAGGGGGGGTGAAATACCACTTGACCCGCGTTCACCGCTCCAGGCTTGAGTTTGCCGCGTAATGTGTTGGCCAACTCGGGTAGCCACTCACTCAGATCTTTGGTCAATTCACTGATGCGCCGGGCCTTGGCGGCGTACTGCGGGTCGTCATGCAGGATGTGGCCGTATTCTTTGACGGTGACACCACAGCCCGACGCGTTCATGAGGATGGCTTCCACCGCAGCGCCCTCAATGTGGGGCCACCACGCGTCAATATTGGCGCGCATTTGGGCCTTGCCACCATCCTGGTCATTCAGGTGGAATTTGACGGCACCGCAGCAACCCGCCTTGGGTGCCAACACACTTTGAATGCCTGCGGCGTCCAGTACACGTGCCGTGGCGCTGTCGATGTTGGGCATCATGGCGGGCTGCACGCAGCCTTTGAGCAGCAGCACTTTACGGGCGTGTTGGCGCGTGGGCCAAACGCCTGCGTTCTGTTTTGCGGGCACCTTGTTTTTGAGTGACTCGGGCAGCAAGCCGCGCACCAGCTGACCCATCGCCATGGCGGGGGCAAACAGGGGAGAGGGCAAGCCTTCTTTGAGCGCCCAGCGCAAGGCCCGCTCAGGCAGGGGCCGGGGCACTTTGGCATCGACCAGCTTTCGGCCAATGTCCACAAGGTGGCCGTAGTCCACCCCGCTGGGGCAGGTGCTTTCGCAGTTGCGGCATGTCAGACAGCGGTCCAGGTGCAACTGGGTTTTGCGGGTGGGCTTTGCGCCTTCCAGCACCTGCTTCATCAAATAGATGCGACCGCGCGGGCCGTCCAGCTCATCACCCAGCAGTTGGTAAGTGGGGCAAGTGGCCGTGCAAAAACCGCAGTGCACGCACTTGCGCAAAATGGCTTCAGCGGCCTGGCCGTCAGCGGTGTTTTTGTACTCGGGGGCTAGGTTGGTTTGCATGTCAGATTGCGGTTGAAAAGTAGAAAGAGGGAAGTGCGATGGTTCAGCGATTTGACAAACGGCGCAAGTCTGACAACAGCGGGGGCAGCGATAGCACCAGCAACAGCGTGGCCAGCGGCACCACCCAAATAAAACCCACGTATTTGAAGCCGGCAGCCCCCACCAGCCCGCCACCCATGAAGGCAGCGAGCAGGCCCACGTACAAAGTGAGTTTGCTGCGGTCAGCTCGCACCTGCCCGTCGCCCGAGGTGACCAGGCGGTTCCAGTAGAAAAGCTTGCCCAGCTCAATGCCCAGATCGGTAATCACGCCGGTCATGTGCGTGGTGCGAATGGCGGACGACGAAATCTTGGTGACCAGCGCGTTTTGTAAGCCCATGATGAAAGCCAACATCAGCACCGTGAAGGGCACGGCAAACGGGGTCTGGCGGTTGAACGTCGCCCCAATCAAACCGAACACCAGCAGCAGCGCAGACTCAATCAGCAAGGGCAAAGCATATTCGCTGTGCAAGCCCGTCTGACGCGCCCAGTTCACCAGTACCGCCGTGGCAGCCGCCCCGGTGGTGAACGCCAGCAGCGCCCCCACCGCACCGAGTACCAACGTGAAGTTGCCCAGGATCAGGTTGTCGGACACCATGGACGCAAAGCCCGTCATGTGCGAGGTGTACATGCCCACGACCAAAAAGCCACCGGCGTTGATGGCACCCGCGTTGAAGGCGAGCAAGATGCCCAGAATCCGGTTGGTGGCTACCGTTCTGCGCTGGCTGGAGAGGTGGCGCAAACGGCGCATGGTGGCGGGGTCGCTTTGCTCAGTCCTGTTGAAACAGGCGGTTGCGGTTGAAGAGGTTAGCGGGGTCGAACTCGGCTTTGAGGCGACGGTGAATGGCGAGCAAGGCGGGGCTGAGAGCGGGTATCTCTCGTGGACTGGCAGAGGCGTTCAAACGGGTGTTTTGAGAAAATTCATCATCAAACTGGCCATTAGTCCCCGTCATTATTGAATAGTTTGCTATGAATACAGAAGCACTCCCACCCACCCTGGCAGCGGCTTCATGCAAACGGGGGAGGCCTGTGCTGGTGCTATTCGCGGGGGCCCACAACCATCGCAAGCCGCCGTGCCACTCCACCAATTGCGGGTATGGAAGCGCCAGCACCGGCGCGGTTTGGGGCAGGCTTAAGCGCCACAAGGCCATGCCAGGCTGGGGCGGCTGGGTGAAAAACGGCAGGCGCAAGTTGCGGCAGGCTTGCCAGTCGGCGGCGGCCAGCTGGGCATCCATTCGCAAGCCGGGCACGTCACGCAACATTTTTTGGCAGGCAGATTCGACGGCGGCGATGGCACCGCGTAGGCGCACAAACAGCAAGTCCCGTCCCGCCAAGCCATCGGTCGCGTCATGTACCCAGCAGCTGGCATTCAGCGGCAAGGGCTGCGCGCCCCAGAGGTGCAGTTGTGTGAGCGCCTGCGCTTGAGTCAGCTCAAACACCAGCGTGGCCTCAGACGGGGCAAATGGCAACACTTTGAGCGAAACATCGGTCAGCAAGCCCAGCGTGCCCATGGCCCCGGCCATCAGGCGTGAGACGTCATAACCTGCCACGTTCTTCATGACTTGGCCGCCAAAGGTAAGGTGTTCGCCCCGGCCGTTGAGAATTTGAACGCCCAGCATGTAGTCGCGTACGCCGCCCACGCTGGCGCGGGACGGGCCGCTCAACCCGGCGGCGACCATGCCGCCAATCGTGGCGGCATGGTCGCCGTGGGTGGTGTTGCTGATGGCGTTGCCGCCAAAATGCGGTGGCTCAAACGGCAGGCATTGGCCCTGCTCCGCCAGCACCGATTCCAGCTCAGCCAGGGACGTGCCCGCGCGGGCTGTGACCACCAATTCGCTAGGCTCATA